>JAHQWS010000277.1 GCA_029856295.1 Promethearchaeia archaeon | reverse complement strand
TTATTAATCATAAATCTGAGAAATGAATCATTCAAAAAAGGGTATGGCCCTCGATATAACGATCTTACCAAATATGTTGAGATGTCTGAAAGATTTTTAACAACTGGTGTAGTTGTGGAAGAAGCACTTGGAGATAACCTTCCTCAAGAACGGATTGATGAATTAGATGAAATATGTAATTTCGCCCGAATAAAATATGTGTTTAAAGCAAGTAAAATCAATAAAAATAAAAAGAGAAAACGCAAATAATATTAAAATAATAGTTTAAAATGGAAATTAATAATTTAGCTTTAGATTTGGATGAAATAGAAAGAAAGTATCCTAATAAACTTGAATTTTTCAGGAACAAAAAGTTATGCTTATTTAAAGCTTGTCTTGAAAAATATTTTCCAGGAGTACGCTGGGGGATTTATGATTTATTAGAAGAACTCGATTTGGATGTATCAGTTTGTGAAAATCAGTCATGTTGCAGTGGTACCTTTTTCCAGAGGAATTTAATAACAAGAGCTCAGTTTGCTGCAATAAATGAAAGAAATCTTAGTGAACTTAATCAGCAAGCAGATATCGTTTTAGTTAGCTGTAATGGCTGTTTCAATTCTCTCTTGAGGGGGAGGGATTTCTTAAAAAATCCCGATGTAAAAAGAAAGACTCAAGAAATATTAGATCGCTTAAGAGAAAATTCTTCTGGGAAAAATTATCCAGGAAAATATGAAATATTAGATAATCCAAAATTGAAATTAGTCCACGATTTAGACTTATTATATCTAATTAGAAATGAAGTATTAAACACTTTAAAATTTGATTTAAAAGAGCTTAAAGTTGCGATTCATTATGGGTGTCATTATTTAAATCTTTCAAGAGACAAAAAAACTGCTGAAGCATATTTAAGGGATAAGACCAAATTAGAAGAGTTAGTTACTCTATTTGGGGGAAATCCTGTAGATTATCAAGAAAGAGAAGCGTGTTGTGGATGGGGGGCATCCCAAGTTGTTTTACATCCAAAAGAGGCGCTCAAGATTACTTATAAGAAACTAAAAAGCGCCGAAAATGTTGAAGCTGATTTCATGTTAATGCCATGTCCTACTTGTTTATATACTTTAAGTAAACCAGAATATAGAGAAAAAATTACCAAATATTTCGGAGAAAAGTTAGACATTCCCACAATTCATATCAATGAATTAATTGCGATCTTGAGAGGTTGTGAAGAAGAACGTTGTATTACTTTAAAAAGAAAGGACAAAAGAATCATGGAAATCTATAATACAATAACTTCGGAATAATTCAAAAAAAAAAGAATGTTTATTTAATAAAACATAAAAAAAATTATGTTTCCTCAATCGCGGATCGAGGACAAGCATCAATACAGAGCCCACACCCTAAACAACGTTCTAAGGAATACTCTAACAACCCTTTTTCATCCATATGGAGTGCATCTGTTGGACAAAGAGACACACAAGCTCCACAATCTATGCATAGATCAATGTCAATGATTACTCTTCCCTTTTTATTAACAATTATATCATTCTTTTTTAGTGCTTCAGTAATACTATTTATTTTATCCTCAGGAATGTCTAAAAGTAGATTAATCCCACTCCGTCCTGTCGAAAACTTTAAAATATTAACTGATATGTGCTGTTCTAAAATTACATTAATTATTTTTGAGTAATCATCAACCTTTTTTATTAAACCGAATGGTAAGGTAACGTTTATAACGGTCATATTTTTACATCAGCTCCTCACTTGTTATTATACCTACTACTTTTCTCTCATCATCAATGACAGGTAAAGCAGAAATTTTATTTATTTTCATTTTCCTTGCAGCGTTACTAATTGGCTCGTTATCCTTAGTTGTAAAGACACGCTTCGTAATTATCTCATTTAACTCATGCTTATCTTCGGCAATGGCCTTTGTAATATCAAAGCTAGTTACAATTCCCTTCAGCGTATGTTCTCGGTCGATAATGACAATATGATTAGTATTTTTTCTTACGATTTTCTCAGCAACAATTTTGACATCACAGTCTTCATAACAAATTTCCGCATCTTTTTTCAAATCTTTCACAAATTTCAATTCAGATGTTAATTTCATTGTTTTAAATATAGTATCTGTTGGCAGGGTTTCAGCTGGAGGATTTAAAAGAAAATTTCCATTGAGAATCCAGTTTTTAAGAGTTTCAGCAATTTTTCGGGAATGAAAAAGCGAGGATAAAGATGAACATTTAATTTTTTTTCCATTTAACTCGATTGAACCACTTTTTAATTCTTTATAAGTAACTTGTCTGAGTTTAGGCCTATCTCTCCTGGGTACGCCATAATCTACAACATCTGTTAGAAGATTTTCATCACTAATTGCTGTTTTTTTGGCTAACCCTTCATTTAAAATAGGAATGGGAATTCCTACCCCCACGAACATTGAGGTACCATATTTTTCATAAGTCACTCCTCTTAAATATTCAGGAGTCATTTGCTTTAGATTTCCCTTAAGAAATAATGTCCCGAATCTATTTGAAGGACTATGTTGAGTTCCCTCCCCTATTACATAGCCTATACCACCACCTAGAAAGATTCTTGTACCTAATCCAATGGTTTCATAATCTGGATCATTACTTAATGGGCTCAAGCTACCAGCACCAGCATAATGAGCATTTCCAAAATTAGGCAATAGTTTCCCCATATAAGTATATATTGTTTTTTCAGAACTATTTACAGCGCATACATACCTCTGGTATCCATTTCTTGGATTACATAAAATAGCTTGATTAATATCATCAATAGTAAATTCGGTATCTACTTCTGCCAATGGATAACAATCTGTTGTATATGAATTACCTTTCAATCTTATTGGCTTTCCAGAAACAAGGTCTTCTATAACATGGCCACCACCATATTCAAATGGGCTTATATCTGCCATCCTCGTACAACCAATATAACAATCCACTGCGGCGTTACCGTGATAAGCATGGACGTCATTTAGCCAGAGATGTTCAAATTTTATTGGAGGATCTGTGTTACCAAAATTTAAAAAAGCTCCACTTGAACACATCGGCCCAAAAGTGCCTGTAGTAACTACGTCAATTTCATCAGCAGCAACTTTAACTCCATGTTCATCTACAAAATCTATCATTTCTTCAGCAGTTAATACAACTACATTACCATTTCTTATTTTTTCATTAATCTCAGAATACGTCTTAGTCACTCTATCACCATGTAATTAAATATTGTTTTAGTTTTAAAAATATCAATAAAAGTTAATAATATAAACAATCTTAATTATATAAATAATTGAGATTAAAATTATGCATCACCCGCATGAAATATGCATTAGAATTATACATACACAACTGTAAAAAATGAAAATCTTACCTGAATTAAAAGAAATAAAAGATTTAAGAAAGAAATTGGATATTAGTCAAGAAATTCTTGCCAAGATAATTGATGTGAAGCAATCAACAATTTCTCGAATTGAAAACGATGATATTGATCCTCCGTATTCTAAGGTTAAAAAATTGTTTGAATTTTTAGAACATGAGATGATGATTCGAAAAAAAACAGAGAAAAAAGCTGATGATATTATGAGCAAAAATCCAATAGCTATAAATCCTAAATCTCCTATTAAAAAAGCAGTCGAATTAATGAATCAATATAATATTTCACAACTTCCTATTATTGCTAACAACAAGAATTTAGGAAGTATTACCTCAAAAAAAGTACAAAAAGTAATAACAGATAACCATGAGTTAATTAATGCAGAGGTTGATCTTATTAAGGAATTACCATTTCCAGAGGTAGAAAAGGACTGGTATATAAAAGATATCTCTAATTTATTAACAAATTATTCTGCTGTTCTTGTAAAAGAACATGGAAAATATATTGGAATTATAACTGATGCGGATTTACTAAAACTTGTTTAGCTCTAAATTTGTGTAATAATTTAAAAAAAAAATGAAAATCAAAAAAAATATTAGGCTTTTTTTATCTCGTCAAACGATTTTGTATATTCTTCGGGCTTCCTTCCGGCTACAATATAGTTAACATAAACTTTAAGACTTTTAAGTAGCAATTCGCCCGCCATTTTCATAATACTTCGTTGATCCTCTAATTCAAATATACCCCATAAAGCAACCTCTGTAGCATCACCTTTGGGTGCTAAAATGTAGGCCATTTCTTGTAAAGGGCTCCCTTCTTGAAGCATTGCGACTTTTTGATTCTCAATAGTCTCTGTTCGTGTGGCGGTCATATCTCCTATATTTGTTTTAAAGAAATACTTTTTATTTGGTTCTAATTCCTCAGTATGGGTAATTACTATGTTCCAAACCTGTGCATTTTTAAAATCATCTAATATCTTAAAGATTACATCTGGAGGTGCATTTATTTCTATTTTAGTTTCTATTTCTGGCATAAAAATCAACTCTATTGAATCTCTTTAATTTGTTGTTTAATATTTATTTATTTTTTGATATATAAAAAAATTTATACTGTCAATATTAAACTTTTACATGATATTTTTTTCATTCTCTAAAGAACACAAAAACTATGAAATTTGAGAGAATGTTTTAATTAAAAATCAAAAGATTAGTAAAATATGAAAACTTTTACTAATGAAAATAATAATGCCTCAGAATAACTATGGTTGCTATTTCCCATTCAGAAAAAAAAATCCTCGCGATTATAGTATTAATCTTAACTTCAATCCTATGGGGCAGTACCTTTATCATTACTAAAACAGTTACTAAAGAAGTGCCAATCTTTTTATATCTCGGCTTAAGGTATTTAATAGCCCTCCTTGGATTTACTCCATTTTTTATCTATATAAAGAAGATAAATAAGGATATTATATGGATGGGAATTATCAGTGGAATTATTTATTATTTCGCCATTGCTTTCCAAACCATAGGACTTCAAACTACTTCTGCCGGAAAAGCAGGATTTATTACGGGACTTAATTGTGTCATGGTCCCGTTTTTAGCTTGGATTATTTTTAAGAAAAAAGATGTTAATATGAGAATATGGATTGCAGTTGCCTTATCAGTTGCCGGAATGGCTTTCTTATTATTGGACGGAAATGCCGAAGTTATTATTGGTGATATATTGGTATTAATTTGTGCCGTATTTTGCGCTCTTTTCGTTGTTTTTAATGATAAATATGTAAAAGCTGTTGATGTTTACCTTTATTCTATTATCCAATTAACAACACTAGCATTATTATGTTTCGGCACCTCTCTATTATTTAATGAATCTTATGATTTGATGAGTGCTAATATGAGTTTTTGGCTAATTATGGTTTATATAGGCCTTATAGTAACCACACTTACGTTTTTATTTCAGAACTGGGGCCAACAATATCAAGGCCCTTCTCAGACAGCTATTATTTTTACACTCGAGCCCGTTTTTGCTGTTTTATTTGCTAGTTATTTAATTGGTAACGAGGTTTTATCATTACAAGCATGGATTGGATGCGGTTTGATTTTTATCGCTATATTAATAACTGTTGTGAAATATAGAGAAATAGAGAGAAAATAAAATTCGTGAATATATTTTTTGAAAGAAAATAAATACCGTGTTGGAAATTTAAAGGTTGAGCCTGGAAATGTAATTGTAAGAAATCTCGTTAATATTTCAATTTCTTTTAATATAAATTTCGATCTACCAAAAGATTCATTTCTAATATTTCGGCTAAGGGGTGGAAGAAACAATAAAAATGATTGGTATTATTTACAGCCATTTGATCCTAATTTAAATGGATATATAGAATTAAATTTAAGCCCTCCTGTTAAAGTAAATCCTATGCTTATTACTGGAAAAGATTTATTAATAAAATATTTAGTTTTTAATGAGAAAGGAATAAAAAAGGATACTATTTTTCAGCTTAACATTTACAATACTTTAGTTCAATCATTAGTAGAACAAAGTAAAAAAATTGAGATAATGGTTGAACTTCCTAATAAGAGACCTATTCTCATAGAAAATTCTCCTACGATAAATGTCATTAATGAACAAGATTTTGATCATATTACTTTAATTAGTCCATCTTTAGTCTTAGTTAATGAAGAATTTAAAGTATTAATAAGAGTTGAAGATAGATTCAAAAATCTTGTGAAGAAATTTGACGAAAAGATTCAATTATATGAATTTACATCCCCTGATAAAAGAAATTTTTTACATAATATTGAATTTAATGAAAGCAATAAAGGATTACTAATAAAAAGAGGATTAAAACATTCAAAACCAGGGATTTTTTATCTTGAGGTTTTATTTAATAATCAGTATTTTAAATCAAATCCTATTATTTGTAAAGAAGAACTAATGGAAAGACGATTGTATTGGGGTTTTATTCATGGTCACTCACTCAAAAGTGATGGCATTAGAGAGTTGGATGAATATTTTGAAAATATAATAAATGCTGGATTAGATTTTGGTACGGTTACTGAACACGATCATTTATGGGAAACCTCTGATGAAGATTTTGAAGAAATAAAACAAAAAGTGAAATATTATCATAAAGACCATGAATTTGTATCTTTTTTCGGATATGAATATGGAACTTGGTATTCTGGATATGGAGACATCTGTATATATAATAAGGATGATAATATTCCAGTTTTTAGATCTGAGATTAATAAATACAATTCCACACGGAAGTTAATAAAATATTTGAAACCTTATGAAGAAAAAGTTTTGATGATTGGCCACCATACAGCTTTAAGACCAGGATATCGAAATTGGAAATATTTTGATAATGCTCTTGAAAAATTAGTAGAAATATATTCAACCTGGGGAAATCAAGAGTATCCCTCCATAAAAGGGAATCCGCTACCCCCTAGATATAAATTTTTCGGCTACGGAAAATACGCCAGAAAGAGAGGAGCGGTTTTAGAAAAAAAAGATTCCTTTGTTTCAGATGCTCTTGAGAAAGGCTTTAAATTAGGTTTTGTTGCTGGAGGAGATGATCATTTCGGGATTTATCCCTCGGGTTCAATCGATCCTGACAATGGGATTTATCCTCTAGGAATTATGGCTTTATGGGCTGAAAATCTAACTAAAGAATCTTTATGGGATGCACTTAACGATCGAAAGTGTTATGGGACAACTGGACCACGAGTAATTATTGAATTCTTTGTAAATAACTATTTTATGGGAGATATCATAGATATAGAAAAGGAACCTCATCTAAATTCTGAGAGAATAATTAAAATTTCATTATCTAGTCCTATTCCTATTAAAAAAATCGAATTAATTAGAAATAATTCTGTTATTGATTTTAAAACACTAAATCATGATGAAACTACACATGAGTATAATGATTCTGATTTATTTAATGATGTAGCTCTAAAACATATTCAGAAAAACGAGATGTTTGTTTTTTATTATGTTCGGGTGTTTCTTTATAATAATAATATGGCTTGGTCAAGTCCTATATGGCTAATAAAGAATTTATAGAATTCTCAGTCGCTCATTATGAGAAATCGAATTTTAATAAAGAGAATATTATTCATGCGACATTCTTAGAAATGCAATATAAATGTAAATTATAAATCATAAATTATACAAAATTATATATAGAAATTCGATCTCTAATTAAGAAAAGATTAAGCTTTAAAAAACATGCGAACGGCGACTTTCAAAATCTGCATTTTTGGTGATGGTGGTGTAGGAAAGACTACTTTCGTTCAACGATATGTTACAGGTCAATTCAGCCAGGGTACTAAAATGACGATCGGAGTTGATATAGTTACTAAACAAGTACAAATAGAAGATTGGTTTATGACCCTCCAGATATGGGATTTTGGAGGTGAAGAACGTTTCAGATTTTTCTTACCGGCATATGCCCGGGGATCTTTTGGGGGCATCTATATGTATGATATTACACGATATAGCTCCATAATTAATTTTGATGAATGGTTATCTGTTTTCAAAAAAGGATGTGGATATGATCTTAAACCAATACCCCTCTTAATGATTGGCGGAAAGTTAGATAATACGGAAAGACGTGCAGTTACTTTTCAAATGGCTTTTGAATTTGCCCAATCCCGCCATATATATAAAGTTATTGAATGTTCAGCTAAAACGGGCCAGAATGTAGAATCAATATTTACAGAAATAACTCATAGCATAATGAAAAATAAGGAGCTTCTATAAAACATTTATTCTCTTTTTGAATTTTTCTCTTTATCTAAAAAGAAACATAAATTATAAAAACTTATTATATGAGAATTTGAAAAATATGTTATGATTAATAAATTATATTTCATAAATTATACAAAATTATAGAAAATAATTTATCTAATAATTAAGAAAAGTTGAGGAACAGGGAAATTGCGGACCGCAACATTTAAAATATGTATTTTTGGAGATGGAGGGGTAGGAAAAACAACTCTAACCCAAAAGTATGTTAGCGGTCATTTTAATAAGAGCACAAAAATGACAATAGGTGTCGATATTGCTACTAAAATAATAGAGATTAAGGATTGGATTGTGACCCTCCAAATATGGGATTTTGGAGGTGAAGAACGTTTTAGATTTTTCTTACCGGCATATGCCAGAGGTTCGTTCGCGGGAATTTTTATGTATGATATTACAAGGTATAGTACCTTAATGGATTTCGACACATGGATGGATGTCTTTCAAAAAGGAATAAATTTTAAATCAAATCCGATTCCCATCATTATGGTTGGGGGAAAGATAGATCTTGACCATAAGAGAGGAATTTTCTATGAGGAAGCATTTAACTTTGCTCTTTCCCGGGATATCTTCACTGTTATTGAGTGTTCCTCTAAAACTGGAGAAAATGTAGAATTGCTTTTTAAATTAATAACCCAAATAATTTTGAAAGAAATTGGTTATATCTAAGTAGAAAATGTAAGAAGAAATGTGATACATCAAGATTTATTTAGCTCTTTTTATATATGTAAGCATTAATATTCCCATGTTCAACAATTTCTAAAGTTAAAGGCAGATTTTTTGAATAAGCTCTGGGATCTACCGCTTCTGCATGAGAAGGAAAGGCCTTCCGAACTTCCTTAATACCGTCGGGAGTAAGTTCGAATATAACAATTATTCCATCTTGTTTAGCTACCCGAAAAAACTCTTTTAAAGCAGAAATTTTATCATTTATATGGTGAAAGGAGACATATACAAAAATCGCATCAAATTCCGCATTAAGGACTGTTAATTCTTCCGCATTAAGATATCTGAATTTGATTAAATCCTCAACTCCTACTTTTCTCGCTGAAGTACGCCAATCTGCCCAATCATCACCCTCTGGTTCCCCTGTGATGACATGATATCCTTTCAAGGCAAGTAGAATTGCCATTGTTCCTCGACCCGTTCCAATGTCTAATATTTTCGCATTTTTTTTTAGATTAAGAGTTTCTATAACTTCACCTATAAAAGCCGCATTACGACTTATTTCTTCGCCTAAAATTTCTAATGCCTTGTCCAAATTCATTTTTAACTTTCTCAAAAAAGAATAACACTGATTTTATAAAAAAAATTCTGGTTCTAATGTATCATTTAAATGAACTTTTTTCAAAAAAGTTTAGTTTATCATTTAAAAAATAAGTAAGTTTAAATATAAGATCAATCATACTATCTTTAGTAGTATTTCATACTAAACATACTCTAAAAAATATTTTTTGGTCATAAAGATAAAAAAAACAAAAAAAACGTATGAGGATTGATGAATTATTTGCTATTTTGAAGTGTATAGGAGGAAAGAAGCATTTAACTTGGGAGAAGAGCCTCCAATCGAAGAAATACCTCTAGAAGAAGTAATTCCAGAAGCAGAAAAAGCGAATTAAGTTTAATTTTTAAATATTTATTTTAATTTCTCTTTTTTTTAAAAATTTAAAGATACACTCATTCTATGTTGTATTAAGTAGATTTCTGAATAAAGATATTGAAATTATTTAATTCATTAATATTAGTTTATTAATAATATAAATAAGGTTAATATTATTACAATATGACTAAGTAATCTGTGTTAAAAGAATATGTCGGTTAAATAGGATATAAATCTTTACGACATAAGGGCTAAAATTTACAAATTTTTTGATCAAACAAACATTTAAATTAATGGATTATTTTTATTTTTATATTCTAAAGGTATAAAAAATATATAAAAACAAATTTTTATTAAAAATAAAGTAGTTGTTTCACGGGAGTTGAAATTTATGGCCGCACCAAAAACAGCATCTCAAACGAAGACATTAATGTTTAGTTGTGATAAATGCGGCAGTGTGATGGTTGAGAGGATGCTTGCGATAAGAAATTCGAAAGCATTTATTAAAATACTCCAGTGTAAAGTATGTAGGCACTGGATAAAAATTGACTAATTCTATTTACCATTCAAATTTCTGAAGATAAAATCAAAAGCTCTCGATATTTTAATAAAAATAAAAATTTACTTTTTTTAAATCCAAGATTTATTATTCTTTAATAATTTAAAAATAATCTTTTTATTTTGAATAAGACTATTTACTTTACAACAAATAAAAGGAGCGAAGATTAAGCTCACCTAAACAAAAAATGGTAAACTCAATGGTATCTACCTTTGTATTACTTGAGGGAATCATCACAATAGGAGATTATGCCTTAGGGGTGAGTATGGGGATATTTGCTCTATATAAAGCAACAAAAACGGAAGCTAAAATCCTGCATTATTTTGGCATAACAATTTTATTTTTGAGTCAACTATATTTTGCCACCATATTGGACTTCTTAGTCCTTATCTCAACAGGTAAAAATATGGATAATTCCTTTGGATTATTTTCACTTCTAACTTATATTTGGATTGGTCCTACTATTATATTAGGAATGTATATTATATTGGAAGTTACAATTCCAGAGAAAAAGTGGTACATTTTACCTATATATCTTGTTTTAAGCGTTGTTTTTGAAATCTTGCTTTTTTTAGATCCCATCAATTCGTTTAAAATATCATATACTACACCGGATGGTGGTATAACTCATTCTAGTTTGGTTTTTGGGATACTTTTTGTAGTTCTTAGTTTTATATTCGTATCAGCCTTTATACTTTTTGGAGTAGGATTTTTTGTTATCGGAGTTCAAACAACCGGAATACTTAGAAAAAAATTTATTATCTTATCATATGCTTTTATAGCATTTCTTACTTTGGGTGCAGTAGATATATTAACCACCCCGGGTATTTATGTTATTTTCCTTAGGATGGGGGAGTTAAGCTGTTCTGTAGTTTTTTATTTTGGAATAAAAGAAGAATCTGTTGAAAGCTCAAAGACTGAAATTGAAAAATCAGAATATGAGGGACCAAAGATTTCATTGGTAACAACCTTATCTTATTCAAGACCAGAAGATTTTTCGGAGGAAGATATTCTTTTCTCTAGAGAACAAACACTTTGTATAGTATGTAAGACATTTTTACAAAAATTTACTAAAATTTTTATTTGTCCTCAATGTAAATCGATATATTGCGCAAAATGCGCAGAGGAGTTAATCAAAATAGATAATATGTGCTGGGGATGTGCGGGACCGATAGATGACTCAAAACCTATTAGTCCCATTAAACAAGAAGATGAGGATATAGTTGTTGATGCTACACAAGATAAGCCTAAAAAGAAAAAGAATAATTAATAGCAAATCTAAAGTAAGTTAAAAATAGTTTTAAAGTAAAGAATAGAAATTACATATTAGCAAAAAATTAGAAATACAAGAAAATCTTATGGTTTTATTATGGTTTCAGTAATAGGATTGATTAATGGGATAACTGTAATTGTCTGGGTAATTTTAGGGATAGTGTGGGGTGTTATCAGTATATATCGATCAAGAAAAACAAAATCTAAAGATCTATTTTTAGTTGCTATGATTGTAATTTGTATTAGTCTGCTATTTTCGGGATTATTCTTAGATTTTATGTTAATATTAATAACCGGTAGAAATATGGACAATGGCTACGGATTACATGGAATATTAACTTACATGTGGTTTGGTCCTTTAGTCTTATTGTTCTATCTTTTAGCTGACATTGTTTTGCCTGATCTTAATCCATACTTAAAACGATTATTACAAATTTATATGTTAATTTTATGTATGATTTATGAAATTCTTCTCTTTACAGATCCATTTGGTTCGATTAGATTTCAGTATCCTAAAAATTCAGGTGAGAATTTAATTGATAATACACTCATTGAATGGACTCCTCTCTTTTTTTTGCTTTCAATGACTTTATTTCCTGCCATAATTGTTACAGGGATAACTTTATTGTATCAGAGCATTAAATCAACCGGTATTGTCAGAAAAAAGCTTTTATTACTCTTTTTCGCTGTTGTTCTATTTTTCGGAGTTGGTTCATTAGACGTTTTAGTTTTTTTACCTGATATTACCTTAATTGTCATTAGAAATATTATGATTAGTGGAGGCATTTTATTTTATTTAGGTATTAAGGAGGAACGTATTGAACTCGATAAAAAACCGTTAGAAGAGGAAAAACCATTTGGCGGACCTAAAATTTCCTTGGTTACCACTCTAAAAACTTATTCAAGACCAGATGATTTATCAGATGAAGATATACTATACTTTCGAGAACAAACGCTATGTATGGTTTGTAAAGTTTTAATCATAGGTTTTAACGACGTCTTTATTTGTCCGCAATGTAAGGCGCTGTATTGTGAAAAATGCGCAAGAGAATTAATTAAAATAGATAATATGTGTTGGGGTTGCATGGGAGCGATTGATGATTCCAAGCCTATTAAACCGTCTGAGGAGGTACATAAGGATATCATTGTTGATGTTTCTCAAAAGCCCCCAAAAAAGCCAAAAAAGAAAAATAATGATTTAAAAAAGCTTGAATAAATTCAATTTATTAGTATTTTTTAATACGATCTGGATTTTAAAATCTCTACATTAATATTTTAATATATCATCAAAATTAATATATATACTAGCACTATTTATTATTTAATAAATAGAATCAGAATTAATAACTAGTAATCCAAAATACAATTATCAAAAAAATTATACAAGGGTGGAAACTATGAAAATTTCCGTAGAAGATAGCCGAACTGGCAAATTAATTAAATTGGATGTGAAAGAACATCACATAATAGAAAAGATTGTGGACATTATCATAAAACATATGGGTATAATCAGCGTTGAACAGCGCTCCTATACATTAGTTCTTAATGGGCAAGAGTTACCAACAAACATTACAGTTAAGGATGCCGTGCATAAATTCGGCTTAAAAGAAAATGATAAACTAGCATTATGGGCTAGAGTAGTAGGAGGATAACATTATCCACTTTTTTTCCTTTATTTTATAATATTTTAAGTAAGATTAGATTAAAAAAATACTATTTTAATCGTCAATAATAATTATATCATCAGATTCTTCGGCAGCTTCTTTTTCTTCTTCTCCCTCTTTAATATTATACTGTATTCTGAGCTCATCCATAGTATTTTGTCTAAAAAATTCAGCAGCTTCTCCACATATTGGATAATTTAGGGGATCATCAGGATTCGGATTTTCCACTAATAATTTTAGTGCTTTAACTGTTGTTTCTAAATCTGATAATCGAGACCATTTCTTTAAAACATTTAAACATATATATCCTGTGCCTGGTTTATCTGATGATGGTAACTCAACAGGATGAATATTAGGATGAAATATATCAGAATACCACATGAAGTCAATCCCGCCTGGATAGGGGAAATTTCTGTTTATTTTCAAAAATATGTGATGATTCCATTTCGGAACTAAATCTATACCTTCGCTATCTTTAACATATTCAAAACCTAGAGACTTAATATTTATCATTATCTCTATGCTGTTTTCTTCCCTAATAATTGAATCTTCTTCAATAACAGCTAAATTCTTTAACCCACGAATCTCATTTTCGAGTCTGTCCTTCCATATTTCCTGAGGTAGCTCTGGACTCATAAGATTACCCTCTTTAAAACTTAACCCAATTTTTTTATTAATTAATGATAATTTATATTAAAAAATATATTTTTTTCGCATATAATAACTTTATGTACTTTTAATTTTGGTCTATTTTGTAAAAAAATTGTTTACTTTTTATAAGAACACACCCAACATTCTTCATTTTTCATCTTGGTTATAATTTCAAATGAATTTGTTATTCCGTTATAATTTAATTGTTTGCCAATTAATGGATCCCCTATATACGGGTTCCACTTTCCTTCTCTTTTAAAAGAATCTAAACCTAATAAGAATTTTATTACCTGCTGAGATTGGATACCACTGATAATAGCAGTAGTAGTGATAATAGTGGCCATTTTCCCTATAGTTTCCCCATTCGCGGATTCGATTTCTTGCCCTGTACAGGAATACTTTTTCCACATTAGATCTAAATCCATACCTGAAACACCACATTGCATACACGCTGAATCTTTAACCTCCGAATATACCGCTTGAACTGTGCCATAAAATTCATCTATTCCCGAATCAATGAAAGGAACTCCATAATAATAGGCATAATTATTTAATTGCAGTCGAGCTTCGATATTATCAACACAAGAACAGATGACATTTGACTTTTTATAGAGATTTTTATCAATGTCATTTAAGTCTTCTTTTAATGGGATTATTTCTGTGTCTCCTAAATTTTTGCACGCTCTTTTTACCACATCTACTTTATACTCTTGTTTTTTAGCACTTTTTTTATCAAATAAAACACATCGGTTAAGGTTGGATAAATTTATTGTATCATAGTCAATCAAAATCAGTTTTCCAATGCCAGTTAGCACTAGATTTTTTATAAGTTCATTGCCTGTTGCTCCAGCACCAATGACCATTACTGTAGTATTAGAAATTTTACTTTGATCCCATCCTGAAATCCGTTTTTGTCGATCATATTTATCAGTATCGATTGAAGCTTTAGCCAGTACTTTATAATTGGACTTATCATTATTTTCTGACATGTTCAGGTTAAAATACGTTCTTAACTAAACGGTATTTTGAATTCAAATATTAATATTATGGTTGAATTACGGCATAACTTAAATTCTTATATTTTTCCTTACTATTAGCATTTAAAGTGAAAAATTCTAGCTCATCCTTAATCGGATCCACTACTAAAGCTACTTGAAAAGATTCAGGAAAGAAAAATTCTTGAGTGTGAAGATCTGTTCTTGAAAGGAAACAACCAAAACCGGGATGAGAATGCCACCATCCAACAATTCTCAGTTCTTCATTATTTTTTTTACGTTTTAATTTTTGAAATTTTTTCTCGTATTTCCCCGCAGTGCCTTCTATTTGGGATGTTGAATATTTATCACGATGGACTGCCCCAATGAGAAAGAGCTGGTCCTCAATAACAATGTAATTCTTTTCATTCCACTTATAGATATTTCCTATTAAATATCCAAATATTTCTAATTTAGCTTTTTTGCAAACTTTTTTAATTTCGTCTAATATTGTTTTGTGAATATAAACGGGGAATACGTAATTATCTGGAATACTCATGATTATACTTAATAATGTTAAAATTTTTAATTAAATTTCAAAATACATTAAGTCCTCATCAAGATGATGGATTCATTTGCTTCATTTCGATCTTTTCGACTACAGACTTTTTTAAGATCCCTGTCAATAAAGAAATAAATTTTTCCTTTGCATCGTTTTCAGTCGCAGAATATCCGTATGTTATTATGCCCTCAAACAGTTCTTCGATTTTGTTTGGTTCGAAAGCGTATTCTTTTAAATCTTGAAAATTTGCGATTATATAAAAATCAGTATTTTTAACCAACGGTTTTAATCGGGAAAATAGGTTTTTTGTTCTGGATAGATTGCTTGCTGCCGAGTTAGATACTATACAAATTGCATCCACGGAATTTAATAACGGTCGGTAAAGTTTAGACTTATCAACTAACTCTGTTAAATCCATCTCTCTTAATGTTATTTTTTTAATGTTTCTCAAATCGGGAGCATCTATCAGTTTTTGAATAATTTCGTTAAGATCCTCATCCAATTCTAATATAGTTTCTCCCGGAAATAAGTTCATAATGGTTGTTTTTCCTACTCCTGGTTCACCGACCAATAATACTTTTGGGGGTATAAATATATTTTCCTCTACAAAATCATCAAATTCATCAAAGACTGAGACAAATCCGCTAAATTTTTTTATATGTTCTCTGTATCTTTCCATGAACTCATTTTTCATAAGTTCAAGTTTGATTCTAGCCTCCTCTTCTGAATCACCTATATCTATAACTAATACAAACATGCAACCAAATTCGTCATCATATGAATAAATGAAATTGAAATTTCTAAAATTTAGTGAGTCTATTTCACCACCTTGTATCTCTTTTGCAAAACTACTTATTGCATTGAGAAAACCACCTACTAAATCTTCTTCAATTAAATTGTCATCTTTTTGAATATCGCTGATGAAATTCTTGCTGTAGCAGAGGACTCCTCCAGGTGCCATAATCAATATTCGAGAGATAATTTTCCCAACCTCTATAATTTTGTTACTTAGATTTCTATTTTTTTTTACTTTATTTATTTATTTATTTATTTATTTATTTATATGTTTTAATTTAAATTTGAATTTAACTTTATTATAATCATCATTTAAAAAAATTAACAAATTATTCTTTATATTATCTTACACAAAACTTTTTGGGGATTAATTTGGGCGATAAAAAGGAAAAGTCTTCATCCGAAAAGCCCCACCCTACCATAATTGGAACAGAGGAAAAGGAAATCAAAAATCTAAAGCCGCCAAACGATAAAATCTTTGAGTTCAGTATTGCTAAAAGCAAATCCGATAAAGAAGATTAAATTTTTTTCATTTTGGTTTTCTCTTTCATAAATTTATAAACAATCTTTTAACCAACCATATTTATTTAACTCAGTATTATATTGAATCGGTTGTTATTGAATATTTAAGCGATAAATATATTTTTTTTAAGTTTATATAACTAGTATAGAAATGACGATTATTAAAATAGGGATTATAGGTGCAGGTTCTGCAGGCTTATTTGCCGCAAATGAACTTGGAAAATTAGTTTTAAGAAATGCCCAAATTTCCATTTTTGAACAAGGACCTGAAATAGATAAAAGACATTGCCCTATAAAAGAAGAAGAACTTGCTTGTGCGTTATGTGATCCATGTAGGATTATGAGCGGCGTTGGTGGAGCAGGGTGTTTTTCTTCAGGAATATTAAATTTAAATAAAAATATTGGCGGCCACCTTGGAGAATTATGTCATGATGCAAATCTTAATGCAGATGAGATAATACAACAAATAGACGATTTTTTTGTTCAAAATGGAGCTCCAAATAAGATTTTTGACCCTTTTGAAAAAGCTAAAAAAGAAAAATTAAGGGAATTAAGGCGTAAATGTGCCTCGGTAGATATTAGATTTGTTCCAGTTAAACAAAGACTTCTGGGATCTCAAAAAACAACGGAAGTGATTACATCAATTCAAAAGTTTCTTGAATCGAATTATAACATTGAAATCATACCTAATACAAAGGTAACTAAGTTCGATGATCAGAGAAATCTTTATTTTGATGGTGAAAAGAAAGAAAATTTTGATTATCTGCTTATAGCTCCAGGTCGTTGGGGTATGGTTTGGCTTGCTCAACAATGTGTTAAACTAGGGATTAAAACTTTTTATGAACCACTTGACATTGGCGTGAGAGTGGAGGTACCGGCGATTATTATGGAGGATGTGTGTCATATTCAAAGAGATCCAAAATTTCATATTTTATCTCATACCTATAACGATTTTATCCGAACTTTTTGTGTTAATCATAAAGGTTATGTGATAAAAGAAACTTATGATGAAAAAATAGCAGGAGTAAATGGTCATCAGCTTACAACTGAAGGGAAATCAGAGAATAGTAATTTTGCATTTCTCATCCGACAACAGCTCACATCCCCGCTCCAAGATACTACAGAATATGGAAAATCAATTTCAAAACAAACATCAATTCTCGGAGGATATAAACCTTTAATACAAACGCTAGGAGATTTACGAAGAGGACATCGTTCAAGAAAATCTTTAATTGATCGTAATCCCGTACAACCTACTTTAAAAGATGCCACTCCAGGAGATATTGCTATGGCATATCCTTATCGATTCGTGAAAGATATTATAGAGGGTTTAGAGATTCTTGAAAAGGTAATTCCTGGAGTAAGTAATAATAGCACCTTATTATATGCCCCTGAATTTAAACGCAGTGCAAAAAGAGTAGATACAAACTCGTTTTTAGAATCTAACAAACTCAAAAACATATTTTTTGCTGGTGATGGAGCTGGAGAATCACGAGGTATTATTGGAGCTGCTGTTACTGGGATTATTGCTGCCCATGGAATAATAAATAAAATAAATTGTAAATAATAATGCATATAATCAGCCTCTCATTAATCATCATTTTATTTTAGAGAAGAAAATGAAGGGCTAACGTAACCTCAGCTTTATGTAAAAAATAAGGGAGAGAATTAAACTCCAAAGAGTTTAATTGAGGGCGAAATCCAATGTTTTGCTAGATTACGTTTTATTTCCCTTCCTTGATAACATATAAGAATTCTAATATAAAAAGATGTAATTATTATTTCATTTTATGTTCTTATAGTACTCACATTTGTAGGACCAACAAGAGCAAGAAATCATCTAATTTCCTCATTGAAAAGTCTGGGATATATCTTAAAGACGATTTTATAAGAAAATTATGATTTAGAAATTAGAAAGTTTTAAAATAAGATTTTACATATTTACTAAATCAGAAATCTTAATCTTTAATCCATCCTCAGCGGCGATGATATTTCTTATATTAGTTTGTTCTTTTAGCTTTTTAACTTGGCTAGGGACATGATTTCTTTCAGAACGTGGTCCATCCATGAATGAACCAAAATGAGTAATTATCAGTCCATCAAGAGGTGGTTCTATTTTGTTTAAATAAGGAATGACTTCATCTGTACATAGATGTCTTCGACATGTTACAGAATCAGGTCTTAAAAGATTTAAAATTAAAATATTTACGCCAGAAAATTGTTCTGAAAAACCATCAAATACCATCGTATCGCTTGTAAATCCAATAGAATAATCTCTTAAATTGAATCTGATGCCAAATCCCTCTATATTGGGAGAATGAACTACTTTAGTGCCAATTATTTCCGCCCCATTATAATTGAATCTATCTCCTGCTTTAAATGGAATAACTTTATTAAGCATATTTAAATGATAATCTGAAATATATTGAAGACTATCTTGAGTGATAATTAATACCCCTTTTTTGAAATAATGATAATTTTTATCATGAAGTGATTCCCGGGAAGATTCAATAATCGCGCTAATGTCATTAAAATGATCAAGATGTACATGAGTCACAATAAATAATTCTGTTTTACCGGGGTCTTCATTGTACTGATTTATTCGCACAGTTGCACCTGGACCAGGGTCAATATGAGCTTGAATTCCGTTAAATTTGTATAATATACCTCCTGTAGCTCTATGTTGAGTTCTGATATGATGTCTTCCCCCGCCAGAACCAAGTATAACTATTTCGTCTCCCATAGTGTGGAATTTTGAGTTTTTTTTTGTATATTTAAATTTAATGGATTTAAAAAATTAATTATTATTATTTTATATCATAGAATAAATTTTAAACAAAGAAAATTTTACTCCTTTTTAATATTCATTAGTCTCTCAGCCATCATCTCAAATACTTTCTCAACGTTATGACCAGTTTTAGAGGAAGTTTTCACATAATCGATCATATTAAACGTATCCTTGATATTTAAGGCAGTTTCATCATCAATTGCTATGAATTCCTCGAGATCTAATTTGGTTCCTACAAGAATAATCGGAAGATCGATATCGTGCATTCTAACTATATTTACCCACTCTAAGATCTCACTTATTTCCGGCATTCGGGTCAAATCTATTAAAAGCAATGCTCCCCTCGCTCCCATAACGTAACTAGACATAAGATGCCTAAATTGCTCTTGTCCACCTAAATCCCAGAGTTGAAGTGCACATGTCACGCCATCTAAATTCATTTGTTTTATAAAAAAATCAACACCTACTGTCATAATTGTACTGTCATCAAACATGTCATCTACGAATCTGCGCAATAGCGTTGTTTTTCCTACGCTACCATCTCCACCAATAAGAATTTTAAAAAGAAAATATTTTTGCATTAGTAGATTCCCTGTTTTGATGAGTATTCATTTAATTAATAATAATTTAATTTTATTAATTTTGGTGTTTTTCTGGTTTATCTTGACAAAAGCATCCTTGAAATATTATTTAGTTGAACTCGAATTTCAAAGTCTCATCTATTTGTTTTAAAAGAGGGTTTAACCTTTTGTTTAGAATTTTTTGAAGTTTAATTTTTGAAAGATTATGAGGATCCTTTATCATCAACTCTTTCGTTGTTTTTTCTGCAATATTATGACATTCCCCTCCAATTTTTGCCAATAATTTATGATTTCGATTATTTGCATTAAATTTTTTAATTGGAATCTCAAAAGGAATTTTAAAAATATGCCTGGAGCTTTTTCTTATTTTAACCTGCTTCGACATTAAATTTGAATTTAATATTGATGATAAGTAATAGGCTTCATCAAGGCTATCTGTATGATAGAAAGATAAATCACCGGTTATTAAAAATTCCCCTATTACAACTGCGGAATTTAATACAGAACCTGAGTTATTATAGACTGCCTTTATTTTAGACTGTTGGCGCGCATTTATTAACTTTGACCATCTATTGAGATTTTCCATAAGAGATGAATGTTTAGTAGTGGCTTTTTTGTTTTTTAAATAAATTTGATTGATTTTATTATAGAAATGTTTAGCATTTTCAGTTAATCTATTGTAATTAAAACTTAGATCTTTCTTAGAAATGGGTAAAAAAACATTATAATTATCAAACACATGAAATTTAATTAACTCCGTGCTTTTAATGACTTTGAAGATATATTTTTTTTCTATAATTTCATCATTGAATTCTTTAACATTCCATGGAAGTTTTGCTCTCTTGAATATTCTATTATCTGGATTTATTTTAATTAGAGTATCTTTCAGTTCTTCATAGTTCACGAATATTAGATTTCTTGGATTTAAATCTGCTCCCTTATGAAATAACGTTTTATAAAAACTTTCTCCATAGGGTAGGAGCTCTTTATTTAATTTTTGTGAAATGAGCTTTTTTGTATAGGTCTTATTCCCTCTTTTCTCAATAAAGTAAGGTACCAAAACATCTTTATTCTCTATTTTCAATTCTAATTGATCAAAATAATCAATATGATTAGCTTCGCTTTTTAAGTTTAAATGATACTCTATGATTTCTTTATTGAATAAATCTGATTTATTTTCTGATTTTTGAGCAAATAAGCAGATAAAATCAATGTTAAAAATCTTTTCTAATCGATTTTCAAAGCTCCATATTTTGACATTTTTAAAACCTTGAAAATTGCGGAAACGGGACGCATGGGAACCTGTTATCACTCCTTTTGTTATAACAAAGAAAATTTTACCATTATTCTTTAAATAAATTTCTTTTGCTTGATAAAAAAATAACGCAGAAATTTCAATGTTCAGAATATTTTTGGGCAAAGGTTTTATACCTAAATTTTCTGCTAAAGATTTTATTTGATTTTGATATCCTATTGACTCTATATCCCTAAAAGTGAACCAAGGAGGATTTCCGATAATCAAATCAAATGAATTAAAGAATTTTTCAAGAAGATTTTTTTTTTTATGATAATATTGTTGAGGGAACAATGAATCAACAACGAATAGATTTATTTGAACTTTTGAAGATAATCCATTCAATAAAATTAAAAAATTTATTTTAGTTATGGAAATCGAAAATGGATTAATATCATAACCATGAATATTATTTATCGCCAAGATTTTTTGTTCTTCAGACTTATTTGATGATAATATTCTCTTTATTAT
>JAHQWS010000276.1 GCA_029856295.1 Promethearchaeia archaeon | reverse complement strand
ATCCCATAGATTCTCAATATTGGAAATTCCATTATAAAGATCTCTTAGAAGTTCTATACCTACCACATATTCCTCATGTGAAGGATAAATTTCAATCGATTCTTGTTTTTCACATAATTTAATCAATTTTGATAAGTTAGAAAGAACTTCTGGAAATCTTTTTTTTTTAGGCAAATATGGTGTACCATAATGTGCGGTATCACCGGTAAACAATTCATTTCTATTGCTTAGTAGACAAATTGATCCCGGTGAATGCCCAGGTGTATGAATTACTTCAAGAGTAATATCACCTAGATCTATCATATCTCCATCTTTTAATGGCTTAACAGAAGATGCAGGAGGGAGTGAAAAATTATATTTCTCGTACCTCTTGACAACTTCCTTAGGAGAACTGCTTAAAATCGTAATATTAGTGGGTCTTGAGATTGTCAACTTTTCAATTTCATGTATGTATATTTCATCAAATTCATGATTGGAGCCCACGTGATCCCAATGGCAATGAGTATTCAAAACTTTCAAATTTCTCTCTCCAATCAAATCATTAATAATGGGTTTAAGAGGAAACAATCCCGCACCTGTATCAATTAATAGCGCTGTTTTAGAGCCAAGAAGTAAGAATAAATTTGTATAATAACTGTTATAACGAGGGTCAATTTCAGCCAATTTTTCTCGAATTACATATAAATCTTCTTTATGCTTGATTACCTCAAACCACTCATTGTTAATTACCATTATTAAAAAAATACAGAAACTTAATTTAAGTTTTATATAGAAAAATGAATAAATATACATAATAAAAAATAGGATTATTCACGATCACTATGGAACAATACAGACCTTATGGGAAACTTTTGCAAAGAGAAAGATTTGGGTATGCTCTAGGAGCAGTCCCTTGTGGACTTTTAGCATTCGTTTTCATGTTTAAGTACATAGAATTGTTTTTTGACGATTTAAAATTGCTACCTGAATTATTTATTATTGGTCAAGTTATTTATTTAATAATAAACGCTATAAACGATCCCCTAATGGGTCAACTTTCCGATCGTACAAATCGTGAAAAATGGGGGAGCAGAAGAATTATTTACATTAAATATGGTGGTCCAATTTGGGCTCTAACATTCATTATAGTCTGGTTTCCATGGAGTTATGATAATCAATTTATAATATTTCTTCATTACGTAATTAGCATCTGTCTTTTTGACACCATGTTAACCCTTGTTGTACTTGCGTGGATGGCATTACTCCCTGAAATGACACCTGATACCGATGAGCGTTCTCTCGTCAATCTCATTATTATTTTTCTAGGACTTATATCAATCGTCCCTGTATTTATTATAATTGGAACTATGAAAACCACTTCTCAGGATTTCCAATTTTTAATGGTGGTTATTGCAATTGCTTCTTCTATTTTACTTTTAGTTGTTGCCAGAGAAAGTTTCGAGAAACCAGAATTTCAAAAAGATCAGATATTTCCATTTGGAAAATCGTTAAAACAATCACTTAAATCCAAATCATTTATGCTTTATGCGGCATTTAACTTTTGCAATGTTTTCTTAGGAGGGATAGGATTAAGCTATCTTTTCGTTTATATTTTAATTTTAGGCGAGAATTTTGGAGCTGCTATTGGAGCATATATTTTGATATCTTTAATCGTTGCCTTTATTTCTAACGTTTTTTGTGCGAGATTGCGACCAAAATGGGGAATGAGAAAAATTATATTAAGATTTGGGATATTAAGAGCCTTAGGCGCTTTTATCTTATTCATACTTATACTCAATCCAATGCCTCTATGGGTAATATGGGTCGGATTTACCATCTACACGTTTCTTGGAGGTTATGGTGTTTTTTCTACTCCATTATTTCATCTATCATTTGATGAAGATGAACTCAAGCATGGAACTCGACGGGAAGGAATTTTTATGGGAATAAATGCTCTAATCCACAAACCAGCATTAAGTCTTGGTCCTATAGTCGCAACAATTATATTGGTATATTATGGATACATTCAAGGAGCAGATACTCAACCCGCTTCTGCCTATCTCGGTATTAAAATATTATTTTTTCTAGTCCCCGCAATTGTTATTTTAATAAGCATGATATTTATTTATTTTCATCCGCTACATGGTGAACGATTAGAAGAAATGCAAAAAGCCTTAGAAGCATTACACAAAGAAAAAGCTAGTAGAATTTAAATAAAAATAGAAGACTAATTAGCTTTTTAATTTACTATTTAATTCATATAAATTATTATAACCGTATGCAACTACAGGAAGTTTGAGGATCTCATGTTCTTTCTTATCAACAACTTTACCTCCTAAAGTATCATAAAAAGCGCGGTAAGGATTATTTTCTAAAACCCAAATAAGCATTCTATTCATACCCATTTTAATCAATTCTTCTATAATTTTCCCAGTTAAAGCTTTTCCAATTCCTTGCCTCTGATATTCTTTTAGGATATATATCCCCATTAGTTCCCCTTCATAATTCGAATGTTTACTCCTTTCTAAACCCCCGATGGCAAAGCCAATAATTTCACTTTTATCTCTTTCAGCAACAAAGAATATATTCTCTTCAATCATATTCTTCAGCTGTTTTTGCCATCTCTTAGTTTGTGTCCTACTAATAAATCCTTGAATATACATATCAAGAATCACTCCTTTATAAGCAGTTTTCCATGTTTCAACATGTACTCTTATTATTCCCTTTAAATCTGATTTTTTTGCATTTCTGACGATTATTTGCATAAATTATCCATGGATTCCTTTTACTTAAGATAAAAATTATAGGTAAACGGGTATTATGAGCTATTTAATATCTTATATATTAATTTCAAAAGGTTATCCCTTTATTAATAATTTATCTAATTATTCGATCCAAATTCAAGGCTTGAATAAGGGAATAATTTCATTACTTAGGATTCGGGACACATCCCAATATGTAAAGGGAGCATTTTTAGAAGAGGCTCCGTTTTGTATTTCTAAAACAAAATACTGCGCACCGAGATCGATATATTTCTGAATTTTTTCAATAATTTCTTCTTTTGTCCCGAACATAATATTACTTCGAATAACATCATCAGGAACTTGGTCGATTATTATGGATAATTTATTTAAATCAAATTTGACGATATCATCACGGTCTACCTGTAACAAACTTATTTCCTCACATTTGTAACCTGTTGCCTCGCAGAATAAATCATCAAAACCATCCTTCCAGTAGCCCAATTCTTTTATGACGAGCGGTTGCATTACCATTGCCATTTTGACTCCTCTCACTTGTTCATCAATTTTTTGTTCATCATCATTGATAAACACACGATTAAATACGCCAAATGTAAATTTAGATGCATCCCGTCCCTGTTTTTGTAAAACTTCGGTTATTTTATCTATTCCAACTTTATAAAATTTAGTGGAGACCCCTAAAGGAAGCCAACCATCAGCTATTTTCCCCGTCATTTCAATTGTTTTCGGACCGTTTGATGCCACCCAAATAGGGATTTCTGAGATTGGTTTTGGAAGTAAAACTGCCTTTTTGGTTTGATAATAATCACCCTTAAACGTTACCCTCTTACCTTTTTTCCATAATTGCTTCATTAATTGTATGGATTCTAACATTTTGGATAGGGCATGATCGTAAGGGATATTATAGGCTTTTAAGTTCATCCCTTCTCCTGCTCCTATACCTAAAATAAAATTACCTCCCGATATATGATTAATTGTAGTAGCGATTTGAGCTAAGACTGCGGGATGCATGCGATGTGGATCTGTCACACATGAACCAAATGTCTTTCCTTTTGATATTTCTGCAAATGATCCAAACATAGGCCATAGGCTTAAAAAATCATCAATAGCTGCCCCTGGAATCCCACTTAAATGGTCAGGGAGCCAAATTGAATCCCAATTTTCTTTATTAGCTTCAATGAACTTCTTCCGAATAAATTCATAAGATTGGGAAAAAAATAATTGCGTTCCAAATTTTATGTCTACCACTTTTCTAATTCCCTTTTTAAAATTTTTTAAGATAGGTTTATGTAATTAAAATAAATTTTAATTGTTCATCATTTCTACTTACAAAATTTTAAAAAATTATTTAATAATCAACATTCATTTATCTTTAATTAAATAAACTTCTCAATGGAGATTTTAATAATGAGTGATAAAAATTCACATTTTAATAGTGAAGATGTTAAAATTATAAATACAGGTTGCTGTCATGACTGTGGTGGGCGCTGTGTGCTAAGAGCTCACATTAAAGATGGAAAAATTATTAGATTTGAGACAGACAACAGCGAAGAAACTACTTTACGAGCATGTATGAGAGGGAGGGCTTACAGACAACGAGTTTATTCGGAACATCGCTTAAAATATCCATTACGCCGCATTGGTGAACGTGGGGAGGGGAAATTTGAACAAATATCTTGGGATGAAGCGTTTGATGTGGTTGCATCAAAACTTATTGAAATCAAAGAAAATTATGGTAATTCTTCAATTCTTTTAATGGCAGGATCAGGAAATCAAGGAATGCTTCACGGCGTTGTCCCAGTAGGTCTAATGCTCAATCAATTTGGGGGGTATACTCGATTTTGGGGGGCGCCATCCTACGAAGGAGCGCTTTTCGCTTCAATGGCTACTTATGGTACTATCAAAACAGGCAATGCTCGGGAAGATTTCCTTAATACTAAGTTAATTATAATGGTTGGGTGGAACCCTGCTAATTTAATTTGGGACCCAGAGACTCGTGTGATTCTAGCTAAAGCTCGTGAGAAAGGTATTCGAATTGTCGCTATTGATCCTATTTTTACGGATTCAGCTGCAATTTTTGCAGATCAATGGATACCAATTCGACCTGGTACTGATGCTGCGATGCTCATTGCCATGGCTTATGTCATAATTACTGAAAATCTTCAAGATCAAGCTTTCATAGACAAATACACTATTGGTTTCGATAAGTATAAAGAATATGTATTAGGTCATGAAGATGGTATACCTAAAACACCTGAATGGGCCGAAAAGATTACTAAAGTTCCAGCCAAAGTAATAGCGAATCTAGCTCTGGAATACGCAAATACTAAACCTGCAGCACTTGTAGTTGGATGGGGACCTGCTCGAACTGCGATGGGGGAACAATATTCACGCGCAGGTAACGTTCTTACCGCTATAACTGGAAATATAGGAATTAAGGGCGGATACGCTTCCGGATTTATGAGAGCATATTCTAGTCGGGAAACAATAATGACAAGGGAGAGAAAAAAGAAAAAAGAGGGACCAATTGTCGAAAAAAAGGAAAAACCAAAACCAAGAGCTCAAGATAATCCCGTCGACACTGGGGCTCCTCCTCGTAAATATAGCTTGTACAAACTTCGAGGAGGTACAAATCCCGCCAGCACTCGTGTTCATATAAATGATTTGTATAATTTAATTTTAGAAGGGCGTGATGGAGGATATCCTGCTGATATAAAGATGGCATATGTAATCGCAACTAACCGCTTAAATCAATACTGTAACATAAATAAAGGTGTCGAAGCTTTAAAGTCTCTTGATTTCATTGTAGTGCATGAACAGTTCATGACACCAACAGCTAAATTTGCCGATATCGTTTTTCCTGTAAATACGTTTATGGAACGTAATGATGTTGCCGTTCCATGGTTAGGATCACCATATTATATCTATTTGAATAAGGCAATAGATTCGCTTTATGATACTAAATCAGATTTAGAAATATGTCAGGAATTATCAAAGAGATTAGGTATTAAGGCTGACCTACTTAGTTTACCTGAAGACCAGATTTTACGTCTTTTAACAGCTCCCCGAAGAGATATAAAAAGTTATAATAAGATGAAAAAAGATGGTTATTATAAAGTAAAGGTAGCGGAGCCATTTATTGCCTTTAGAGAGCAAATAAAAGATTTAGAAAATAATCCTTTCCCTACATTATCGGGAAAAATTGAAATTTATTGCGAACATATGGCAGAATTGAATCATCCATTAATGCCACCTATTCCCAAATATCTTAGTCACGATGAGCATTATGATTCTCCTAAAGCAAAAAAATATCCATTACAGTTTCTTTCACCCCATAATAAAAGACGAACTCATTCTAGTTTGCATCATATGCCATGGTTAGAAGAGATTGAACCTCACGCAGTCTGGATAAATACGGTTGACGCTCTAGAACGGGGTATTAAAAATGGTGATCTAGTAGACGTTTATAACGACCGAGGAAGAATTCGTATTCCTGCAAAAGTTACTGAACGAATAATTCCCGGTGTTGTGTGTGTTTACCAAGGAGCCTGGTATAGTCCTGATAAAGATGGTGTTGACATTGGAGGGTGTGCAAATACATTGACAAACGATGGTTATTCTCCCGGTGGTGCTTGTCCTATGAATAGTGCTCTAGTTCAAATAGAATTATCACCTAATCCATTAAAGGAGAATTCATAATGACCCAAATTGGATTTTATTTTGATCAGTCCCGATGTATCGGGTGCTATACATGCTCTGTTGCATGTAAAGACTGGCATGATATTGATGCTGGACCTGTTAATTGGAGACAAGTAAAGATCATAGAAAAAGGTAAATTTCCAAATCTTTTCATTGCCTATTTATCTATTAGTTGCAATCACTGTGAAGATCCCCCTTGTATACGAGTTTGCCCCGCAAAAGCTATTTCCAAAAGAAATTCTGATGGTATTGTAGTTGTAGATCGTTCAAAATGTTTAGGCAATAAAGAATGTGAAATACTTTGTTTTAAAGCATGCCCTTGGGATTGTCCGCAGTTTGGTACAGAAGAAAATGCGAAAATGCAAAAATGTGATTTCTGTCTTGAGAGATTAGAGCAAGGTCAAAATCCAATCTGCGTTGAGGCATGTCCTATGTATGCGTTAGATTTTGGACCTCTGAATGAACTCAGAGAAAAATACGGAACTATCGTAGAAGCAGAGGGATTTGAATATAAAGATAAATTCAAACCCTCTATAATTTTCAAACCTAAAAGTTAACATAAAAATACGATATTATTCAATCTTAATAGTAATGATTTCAAACGGGAGAAACCATAGATGGACAACAATATTAAACTTGTAAGAGAAAATAATTTTAAATCCATGTGGCGTCTGTATTTTATGTTATCTTATTGCGTTGGGATCTTACCGGTAAACATTGGGAATTTGCTAATCTATCTCCCAGGGGCTACTCCGTTTGGGATAGGATTAGCTGCAGCTAGTCGTTTAGCCGTTGGAATAGTTAGTGTTTTGGTCTTTGGATATTTTGGAGAAAAATTAGCCGAAAAATTTTCAAGGAAAAAAATTTTTTTATGCACTAATTTAGTGTGGATTTTATCATACGGCTTAATTTCTATTTCATTAAACTTTTATTTCTATTTTATTTTAGTGGTAACGTCTGCTATTGGTGCTGGAGCTTTTATACCGATTGGATTCTCAATTTTGGCGGAATCGTATGAGCCAAAAGAAAGGGGCAGTAAGTATGGTCTTATGCAATTCGGCATGATTGTAGGTAGTGGTGCCGGTATTATATTCGGGGGATTATTAGGAAATTATGCTGGACCCCTTGGTTGGAGATTTGCTTATGCCTTAGGCGGTATTATTGGATTTCTAGCAATAATAGGATATTATACTTCGGCTATAGATCCCGAAAGGGGTCGTACGGAGCCGGAGTTTGAAGATATTGAGGGCCAAATCAATTATAATTATAAAATAACGTTCCATCAACTCACCCAATTATTAAAAAAGAAATCAATTCTAGGGATATTTCTTTACATACTCTGCGCGGGTATTGCGAATACAACTTTGAGTATTTGGGCTATCTTCTATCTAAGTACTAAGATTACCGATATCAATGCTGAATTGTACGCCACCACTATTTACATATTAGCCGGGATAGGTGCCATTCCGGGGACCATTTTAGGGGGAAAAATCGGTGATTCCTTATATCATTCCGGAAAATTGCGGGGTCGCGTCATGATCTCATCTGTCGGGATAATTTTGGGTGTATCCTGTCTCTTAGGATTTTACTTAATACCTTTTAATATGGATAGCCCTTTAGAAATAGCATTATCTTGGATTTTTTTTATTACTATAGGATTTTTTGGTTTTTTTTTCACATCCCTCTCTAACGGAAATATTTTTGCAATATACTCAGAAGTCTGTGTTCCAGAGGCAAGGAGCACTGCCAATTCATTGAGCGGTATGATGTCAAATATCGGTGGAATAATCGGAAATTTACTTCTCTCTGCTCTGATCATAAGTGATCTAAGGTTACTTCCTTTGGCAATAGCCCTGTTATTATATATTTGGTTGTTCTCAACAGTTTTATGGATCATTCCATACTTCTATTATCCTAAAGAATTCAAAGAATGCCGAGATTTAATGACGGAGAGAAGATTGGAGATGGAAAATAAAAATAAGCATTAGTCACCTTCAAATTTACCTTGACGTTTTCTAAAAAAAGCTCTAGCACCTTCTGCAAAATCTTTTGATCCAAGTGTTAAGAGTAATTGATCCATATCCATATGCATTATAGCTCTATCGAGTGCGGAACTAATATGGTTTATGCTTTTTTTAATCATTTGTGCTGGAATCGGTGGCATTGCTGCGTATTCTTTAGCGATTTCGACTGCTCGGTTGATTAATTTATCTTTAGGAACTACTTCGCTTAAAAAACCCCATTTTAAAAGCATCTTTGCATCATTGTTTTTAGCTAAAATTACCATTTCTTTCGCATAGGTTGGGCCAATTAGATGAACAACCAAAGGAAGCGCATTCCAACTTAAGCTCATTCCCAATCTGCTCTCTGGAAATCCCGCATAGCAGTTTTCCTCTCCAATACGAAAATCTAAAGCAGTAGCAATACATGCTCCCCCTCCAAAGGCTCCACCATTTATGGCGGCGATTGTAATTTGCTCCATGCTTTGAAGTTTGTGAAACATACGTGGACCAATTTGCCTAGCTCTTTGGCTCCCAAGTAAAGTTGTTTGAGGTTGAGGTTCAGTCAAGTCTACTCCTGCACAAAAATGTTTACCTGCGCCGGTAAAAATAACTACACGGGTTTCTAAATCAGCATGAAATTCCTCGGTTACATGTTCAATTTCTCTCATTAATGTAGAATTGAGAGTGTTAAGTTTATCGGGACGATTTAATGTAACTATGGCAATATGGTCATCCCGTTTTTCTATAATAAGATTTTCAAATTCCATATTTATTCTCCTTAAAATAATTCAAAAAAATTGATTTAAAGAATATTTTCTTGTATTTAAATCACAAAGTTATCTATTGCTTCCTTAAGATTTTTTAGAAAGGAATAAAAAAAATAAGAATTTAAAAACTATTTAAAAATCAATAGTTTCGAATTAAAAGATAATTATTCTCCAGATAACAGTTCTACAATGATTATAAAGATTCTTATAATTACGTTGATCATATCTAAAAAGATATCTATCACCGCGATCATCCAATATCCCTCTTCAATGGTATTTGGCAACCTGCTACCATCCCAGAGAATTACTGCGAAAAACCAAATTAATACAAAAATACTGGTAATCAAGATATACGGATTATACCCAAAAATAAATATTAAAGATATTTCTATTCCAAATAGCAAAAATCCAAATAATAATATCGGATAAATGAGCTTTTCACTAATTTTTCCTCTTAACAATAAACCTAAAATTAATAGCCCAACAGTGACGCCTATTCCTACGAAAAAGGTTGCCAGAAATATACCCAGAACCAAATCTATTCGAATTATCGTAGACGCCCAGATTAGCAATGTAGAACTTAACACGCCCGTCAAAATACTGGCGCCGAAAAATGAAAACATCGAAATAAGATTCTTCTTCAAAAAGGCAAGAACTATTGTTAAAATCCAAAAAAGTAAATAAAGTACTACAGAAATAATGATTACTGTAAAAGATAAGGAAATCGCAGAAGCTCCTAAGAATCCGCTAAATACTAAGGTAAAAACAACCCAAATAATCATTCCTATTGCCAGTACTGGTAATGTCTTATACCAAAAATCATTTCCTAAAATACGTTGGCTCAACCAAATCATCCAATTAAATTTTTATTTCATTGAAAATCAATGTTATTAAATATATGTAAATATAGATATATAAATTTACAATCTGTAAAAAAAAATAAAAACTATCTTAAAGTTGAATATTCAAATTAATATAATCTCTAAAAGAATAAATACCGATGAACAAACTCACTTTACCTAATGGAGAAGATATATATTACATCGATAAGTTAACTGCACTATATGTATATAATGAAATATTTGTTGAAAATGAATATTTAAGGAATGGAATTGGAGTTAAAGAAGGAGATGTTATATTTGATGTGGGGGCAAATATTGGACTCTTTACTCGTTTTATTGCCAATCAAGCGCCAGACCTAAAGATTTTTACTTTTGAACCCATTAAAACTATTTTTCAGGTTCTAGAAGCAAATCTTGCTGGTCTCCCTTGTTATTTAAAGAATTTTAATATTGGTTTGTCAGATAAGAGCGAAATTATTGAATTTTTTTATTATCCCAAAGTTAGCGCCGATTCAACAGCCGTACCATTCGATTGGGATTTAAAAGTTGATCAATACGTCCAGAACTATAGGGAGGCCGTTTGTAAGGATATTCCAATAGCTCGAATTGTGCCTAAATTTTTACGAAAACGTGTAGTAAGGGCAGGATTGAAGAAAATATATGAAAGTGAAAAGGTTTTATGCCAACTAAAGCCGCTATCTAAAATTATGAAAGATCTTAATATAGATCGAATCGATCTATTAAAGATAGATGCCGAGAACTATGAAAAGCAAGTTCTTGCGGGCATATCAGATAAGAATTGGGAATTAATACGTCAAATTTCAATGGAAGTTCATGAACATATAAAGGGTGGAGAAAATCTGCTAAAGGAAATCATTGAATTATTAGAAAATAAAGACTTTGAAGTTAAGTTAGGAGAGGAAAACCTTAGCACAAGATTAGGTGTTTATATGGTTTATGCGAAAAAAAAAGATTATTCAAGTAATTAGAGAATTTAAAAAAAAATTAAAAAAATTATAATAATTATTATCAGAAATTCATTTAACTAAATTTTCTTCGAACATTTTTTTGTTTACTTCTACGCCTAAACCCGGTTTGTCAATTGCACTCACTATACCATTTTTGGCTTTAATAGGTTCCTCAAGAAGCTGGTATTCATCAGGGATAAATGGAAATTCGCACCAATCGCACCTTGTTGACATGACAAAGTGAAGATTAGCCGCTAAAATATGCCCAAATCCAAATATATGTGGTATACAGCGAACACCTTTAACTTCTGCCATTGCATCAATCTTTTTTAGTTGTAAATACCCGCCACTTCTAGTTACATCAGGTTGAATAATATCAAAGCATTCCTTTGATAATATATCCTCAAAGCGAAAAATACCAAAATCATTTTCGCCACCTGCTATCTCTACTGGTGATTTTTCTCTAAGTTTCGCAAGTCCATTGAGATTATCAGTAGGAATGGGTTCTTCTAACCAAGTAATACGATATTTATCACAAATTTTTGCTACTTGAAGAGCTTCATTAACTGATTGGTATGCTGAATTTGCGTCAACCATAATATCAATATCAGGAAATGCATCTCTTACGTTTTTTATCAATTCTTCATCTTTTTTGGGACCATTTCCGATTCTTAGTTTTACGGCTTTAAATCCCCCTAATTCGGGTTCTAATGCCGCTTGTACCGCCCCAACAGCCGCTTTCGCAGAATATCCTCTGGGCATTGAGGCATATGCTTTAATTTTATTTTTCCTGCCCCCTAAAAGTTTATAAATAGGCTGTTTAGTAGCTTTTCCAATAATATCCCAGCAGGCTATTTGTATGGCAGATGTAGATTGCGGAATGCCAAACATAATACGATTGCTATTTTGATATATCTCATGAAAGATCTCTTCGACCATAAAGGGATCTTTTTTAATTACTAGTCTTTTTAGACCTTCTTCAATAAATTGTTTTTGAGCTAAATTACTTAAATTCCAGTGGGATAGCGCCCAGCCATCTATTCCCTCATCAGTAATAATGTTTGTATATAATCCTGATGCTTTAAACCTAGGCATTGAGCCAATTTTAATTTTAAAATCCAACTCTAATAAATATGTCTTCACATCTGTTATTATCATCGTATTTCAATTTAAGATATTTTAATTATTTATTATGAATTTATAGTTAAACTTTTAGAATAAGGATTATTAATTTTTTTTGTTCCTATTAGATTCAAATTAATACTAGATATGGTACCCATTGGTCGACCCTAAAAATTCTACACTCTTAGAAGAGAAACATATCGCGGAAATATGCATGGTTTATGTGTTATATTTTGATGAGGCACAAGGGCATATACCACTTTTAATCTTTCCGGACGATAAATATAAAGAAGATAAAAAATTTATGCGCCCAATTAAGTATCATAGTATCTGGTTTCTCTCATCTGATGACTTATCCGCTTTAGATCACATAGATTTAGAATATAAAGGTTTTACGTATTTTGGAAAGAAAATCTTGACAAAATCAAAACGCAAAAAAAGAAGGGCGGGACTTGAAGAAGAAACCCCTGAGACCATTGTAATTATTGTATCTCTGCCAAATGACATTGAGATTTTTGGAGACGGGCTCATCCGGAAATTAACTGAGACAATTCAGGATAAGTATGATGAGCAGTTATATAAAATTATTGAAAGCGAAATTGCTAAAGAACAAATAATTAAAACCGAAAAAATTAAGACCTGTATTCAAGAGGGAACCGAGATAAAAGAAGAACTAAGAACTCTAATTACCGAGATAACTGAAGATTATTTCGATACAGTAATAAAACAAAAAGATGCTACATCAATTAAACAACAAAAGGCGATCTCGTTTCTTTCCCTTATAGGGCACGACGTGTCCCACATTATAAGTGGTGTCAGTGATTTTTCATTTTCGAACATTAAATTATTCGATCCATCAAAAACTGATAAAACTGAGTTGGCAGTTAAAGCCCCTCTTTCAATATCGAGCATCCATATAATCGAAGACAGTAAAGAGCTAGAAATTATCGTAGAAAATAAAACTGACAAGGAATATAATAATGTAAGAGTTAAAATCACTCATGTGAAAGAATTTTTTGAAAAAGAAATAATGGATCAATTAATCGACATCTGGTTTCAGCAAGAAGAACTTTTATTTATTTCACCTATATTACCTCACATTAGTGAATACCTCTTTTTTATTATTGATGATAAAAATAAAGATAAATTACTCTCTAAAAGGATTGATATAAATTTATTAACATAAAAATTAAAAAATAAGGTAAAAAAATATGCAAGAAGAAGACGATGAATATGTTGACAAAAATGAAATTATAATCAGAAATTACAGAACTTCTGATTATCAAGCAACGTTAGAAATCTTAAGACAACTCCATGATACGTATGATATCGGTTTAAACGAGCAAAGGTGGAAAGAATCTTCCGGTCTTCGTCAGTTTAAACCAAACCTAAAGAGAATTACCCTTATAGCAGAATATAAACTTAATGGTGAAGTTGTTGGAATGGGCATGCTTGAAGCCGTAAAAAATAATTTAGGGCAATACATCGGTTATTTAGATAATTGGGCTACAAAAAAGGAATATATCGGCAAACGTGTTGGTGAGATTCTTGCAAAAAGGGCTATTTATATTCTAAAATCCTGGGGTTGTGAGTCTGTAAGAATTAATATTGGCTATAATGCAGATAAAAAACTCATAAATGTTATTGGCAAAGTAGGATTTAACCCAATTCTAATTGTACTCGAAAAAAAGATTACAGACGAGGATTGATCCCAAATTTCTTTTTTTAAAATTTTTTAAACGTTATTCTTATTTAAATCTCGTTTCTAAGACATGTAGTAAAATAATTAACTATCAGTTGAAATTTAATAATATCGTAATGTTCTCATTTAAATCATAAGAAATATTTTTATCTTTAAACATTTCAATTTATAATAGAAAATTAAAATAAAATCAATAAAAGGGTAGAAAATTAATATGATTGGCTTAAAAGCATTTGGGGCATACCTCCCAAGATATCTTTTGCCAAGGGATCTGATTAGTAATGCTTGGGATTTTCCATCAGTCCCTGGCACTAAAGCAGTTGCAAGTGCGGATGAAGATTCGATAACAATGGCCGTAGAGGCTGGCTTAGATTGTTTGGTAGGTATTGACCCTAAGAGTATTGATGGTTTGTTTTTTGCCACCACTACTCAAGTTTACACCGAAAAAAACTCTGCTTCATTAATCGCTACTGTCCTAGATATGAAGGATGATATAATCACGACAGATTTTACAGACGCTTTAAAAGCAGGAACTACTGCTGTTTGCAGAGCAGTGGATACTATAAAATCAAATAAAGACATAAAAAGCATCTTAGTTATAGCTGCTGATACCAGAAAACCCGAACCTGGTACCATGTGGGAATTTGGGTTTGCTGATAGTGCCGCTGCATTACTGATCGCAGAAGAAGATTTATTACCTGTCTCAATAGAGGATTATTATTCCATTTCTGCAAACTCAACAGGTCCTTGGAAAAGAACTGAAAAAGATAAATTTATAAGAACATTTGAAGTTAAAATGGACGCTCGAATCTATTCCCAAAGTATAACTAAAGTTATGTCAGAACTGTTAAAAAGGAATAATTTACAACCAGAAGATATAGGTGGCGCTGCTTACTACTATAATAATCCAAGATTACACGGCAGGATAGCAAAAATGATGAAATTTGCTGGGGGGGTTGCTCAAAATAGTGTTTTCTTCCAGTTGGGTGATCTTGGAACTCCTATGCCTTTTATACTTTTGATCTCCGCATTGAGAAGACCAAAACCTGATGCCAAAATAATTCTTGCTGGTTTTGGTGATGGTGCAGATGCTATCTTAATGCAAGTCCGTGATAAAGAACTTTTAAAAAGTGTTAATAAAAATGCGATGGGTGTAGCAGCACATCAAAAATCAATGATTACTCTCAAGAATTATGATTGGTACATCGAAAATAAGGAACTTCTGGAAAAAGATAGATATTCAAGAAAAAGCTCTGCTGTTATCCATTGGCGGGAAACCCCATCTCTTTATCAAATGTACGGACTGAAATGCACTAATTGCGGTACTATCCAATATCCTATGATGTTCCGCTCCTGCTATAAATGTAGAGCTGATGACCAAATGGAACCCGTAAAATTGTCATTAAAAGGCACCATCTTTACATACACATTGGATCACTTAATCGGTGGAGGATATTACGAAACTCCTGTTCCAAGATGTGTCATTGATCTAGATGGTGGTGGGCGCATACTTTTAAATATGACTGAAATTGAAAACCCCCAAGAAAATGTGCAAATTGGTATGCGTGTCGAATTAACATTCAGAAAACAACACGAAAGCGCTGATTTTGTAAATTATTATTGGAAATGTAGACCCGAAAGGGGGAGAAAATAAAGGAGGTTAAAAAAATGGTTAGAAAAGGAATAGCAGATAAAGTTGCCATAATTGGATGTGATATGACCAAATATGGTGAATTATGGGATAAGAGTCAATATGATTTACTCTTCGAAGCTGTCCAAGGTGCAACGAAGGACGCTGGAATCACTAAGGATGACATTGATGCAGCCTGGGTCGGAATATTTTATTATTTTACTGGACTTTCAGGTGCAACCGTCGAAGATATTTTGAGATTAGATGGTAAACCAATAACAAGAACAGAAAACTACTGTGCATCTGGCATGGATGCGTTTCGTAATGCTTGTTTTGGAGTCGCAAGTGGAGCGTATGATGTGGTGCTAGCCTGCGGTGTTGAGAAATTGATGGATGAGGGGAGTTCTGGATTACCAGGTTTTAAAATTTTTGGACATCCAGTATTACCTATTCCTTCTGCTCCAGCGATGTTCTCCATGGCTGCAACAAGGAGCTTTCATGAATATGGGTGGAATAGGGAAGACTTAGCACGTGTTGCTGTCAAAAATCATAGTAATGGCGCCCATCATCCTAAAGCTCATTTCCGTAGCGAAATCACTATCGATCAAGCGCTAAAAGCTCCAATGATTGCTGACCCACTCGGAAGATTTGACTGTTGTGCTATGAGCGATGGTGCAGCTGCTCTTATATTAACAAGAGTGGAAGATGCTCCTAGCTACGCTCATGGTGATAATTATATCGTTGTAAAAGCAAATGCGATTTCTTGTTATACAAATACTCCTTGGTATGTTCCACAAGGTGCCGTAGGTAGTGATTTTACACATTTTCCTGCGACAGAAAAGGCAGCCGCAGCGGCTTATAAAGAAGCTAGTATTACCGATCCAAGGAAGGAGATAGATTGTGCCGAAGTTCATGATTGTTTCACTATCACTGAATTATTAAACTGCCAAGATTTGAGATTTTGTGAGCGCGGGCAAGCAGCAGAGGAATTAAAAAATGGTACATTTAATTGGGATAGCGAGATAGCAGTTAATCCATCTGGTGGATTAAAATCTTTTGGTCATCCTATAGGCTCAACTGGCTGTAGAATGTTAACAGAAGTCACTAAACAACTTCAAGGGCGAGCTGAAGGTAGGCAAGTTCCAGACGCTAAGATTGGATTAGCCCATAATCTTGGTGGCGCATTTTGTGTCTGTAGTGTAAGTATTTTAGGGCAAGCAAAATAAATTTTAGTATTAATTCTCTTTTTCTTTTTTTTTTATTTTGTCTTTTTTATCGAAAGAATTTTTTCTATAATCACTCATCTTGTTTATTGGGATTTTATGAATGTACCCTTTGAAAATGACATAATGATAGTTATTTTGTTTTGCCATGAGTTTTTAAAAAAATAGATTATGATTTAAAGAATAGGAGTGTCTGAAATTTGAGAATAAAAAAAGAACTAAAAATATTTTAAACTCTTAATAGATCAACTCTTAAATAAAAGCGCGCTGTTCTATTGTATGAGTGAAATTACTCTTATTTTCATATCTTTTGGTGGTCTTTATGCAAATCCTCCCGGATTTTTATATATATAGATATATATAGTTAAAAATTTATAAATTACTGATTTTAGATCTCTCGAAATCTTCATTTGAAAATTGCTGATTAATGCGGTTATTTTGAAAACCACATTTGGTAGGAAAAACCAAGGAATTAATCTTATATTTAATAAAATTAAATAAATATAATATCAAATCTTATCTAGTTTAAAAAAGAGGAAAAGTAGAAAAATTGCCGAAATGTTATTTATGTGATAAAACTGCGGAATTGATGTGTCTTAAATGTAATCAAGACGTGTGTAAATCACACTACCAAATGGGAATGTGTACAGATTGTTATAATAAAAGATTAAAACAAATACGAATGGTTATAACTGCTATTATTATTCTCGCGTTAATAGGAATTCCCGTGATTCTATTTAGTTTATTTTTTCTTTAAGCGATATTTGTAAGAGTGAATATAAATATAGCTTATCCTTTAACTATAGTCAGAATTCATTCTGACTAGATTAGTTTATATATATTCCCTACTAACTATCTTATAGAAACTCAAGATAATAACTAAAAAATATTAATCTGACAACTAAAAATAGCATGCCTGAATGCATTTATTGTGGGATAGACGCTGGTTATTTGCCGTTTATATGTAAATTTTGTGGTATGACATTTTGTAAAAAACATAGATTGCCAGAGAATCACGATTGTCCGTTCGATCTTAGGTCAAAAGATGGCATTGCGGGTAAGAACTATTTTCTTTACCAAGATGCGTTTGAATTGATGAATGATGAACTAACAGTAGATAAAATTTTTTATTACGTCCAATCTAAACAATTAAATAAAAAAGAAGCCACAGACCTGTTAAGGTCGTTTCTAGAAAATAGTAATAATGTGGAAGTTCGAAAAATCTGTCTCATGGCCATCAAACTATTAGAGCTTAAGAACGATTATGCTTTTGAGATCCTCGAAAATTGCCTGTTTTCTGATGAAAACCCAGAAGTAAGAAGTGTAGCAGCACGAGTATTAGCATCTAATTTTCCAATAAAAAGTAAGGATGCGTTAAAATGGGCTCATGAACATGATAAAAACCTTTCTTAAATGACAAATTAAAAAATTGATATACTCGATTGATTTTAAAAACATTGCCTACGTATTTAAACTACACGAGTTTTTAAATTCAAATCTAATGTAAAAAATTTTAAAATTAGGGGTTTAAATGATAAAAAAACATCGTTCTGGAAAAATTAAACTTCCTGTATTTGAATATCGTTGGTCGAAAGAGATGGATAAAGAACAGCCTGATATCGAGGTTATTCAAGACCAAATAGATACATTTCTATTCGTGATTCAAAAAAAAGAGAATTTTAAGATAAATGATTTACGTAATGAGTTTAAAACATTTATAAAATTAATAATTAGACGTGGCCACATAACAAGATTAGAAGAAAAATACCAAGATAAATTTTTGAAAATTACTAAATTTGTTAAAGATTATTGGTATAACAACGTCTAAATAAAATTACATATAAAATTACTGAAGCCTTAATCCTTTATATTTATTATATAATTCTTTAATAAGAGCTTGGAATGCTTTAATAACTTCTTCTCCTGTCTTAGCAGAAGTCTTATAATACCCTATAAAACCTTGTTTATTTACTAATTTCAGAACTTTTTTTTCTTTTAGTTTCTTTTTATCTACTAAATCAACTTTATTTCCCAATAAAATAGTTGGTAAATCACCGCAATACATTTTGATATCCTCGTGCCACTCATCTACATGTTCAAGACTTCTCTTTCTTTTTAAAGAATATACGATAATCGCAGCTCTACTCCCTTGATAAAAAGCAGGACGTAAAAAATGAAAAGTATCTTGACCTGCGATATCCCAGAAGAATAATTCAATTTTATCTCCATTTGCCTCATCTTCGTAGCTTGATAATTGCGCGCCTATCGTTTGAATATAGTCTTCTTGAAACGTGCCTTGTGTAAACTTCTTAATTAATGATGTTTTACCTACTGCGGGATCTCCAACGATTACTATCTTGAATACGAATTTGTCTTTATTATCAGTCAATAAATCACACTTCTGGAATTGTATAATGAAATTTTAAATATTTACAAAACATTTTATTTTTTAATTAAAATTAGATAATATCTATAAAACAAATCTTTTCTTTCTTAAATAATTTATAAGACTGATTTCTTAGAAATTTATTTGTTAGTATTAATTTTATAAAATTATATGAAAAGTAGAAATGAGGTAAATAATTTAGAGTAAAAAGGGGATATATTATGCCGGAAAGATTAAATTCAAATATGGAAGTTTACTTTGGTTTGTTTGGGACTATTACAACAGCAATTTGTGTATTCACTGCTGCTTTTCTTACCCCCGATTTTGATTTTACGATACATTTTGTAAGCGATTTAGGGGCTATGCAATTTAAATCCTTATTCAGCATCGGTTTTGTAATTGGTGGTTCGCTAGGTATCCCATTTTTCATTTATCTCGAGAGAGAATTGACTAACGTCAATCATTCCATCAGAAGGCTTGCGACTGGTGCATCTATCTTTACGTCTGTCTGCGTTGCCTTAGTTGGAATAATTCCAGACGAGACGTATCATGAAATTTTTCTCATTTTTCATAACTTCGTAGCATCTATTGCTTTTATAGGCTCGTGTATTTATATCACCCTTTATAGCTATTTGATGTACAAGGGTCCTAAATCTAAATTATACACAGGTCCCATGTTTAAGAAATTATTAGCATATTTCGGTTTTAGTATTAATATTCCCTTGATTCTCTTTTACATAACATGGTCATCTGTTATGGAGTGGATATTATTCGGTTTAATATTTATTTGGGTCATAATAACAGCTATCACTCTTTTGGAATTTAGGTTTTTCAATATAGCAGGAGTTTATTATAGACGTGGAAAATTTCCCGAGGCACTGGAACGGTTTGAAGAATCTCTAAAGATTTTAAATGAATTGGATATAAAGGAACATCCAATAGCAGAGACAATCAAGGAAAATATTGAATATCTTAAGAAAAAGGTTAAATGATAAATAATAAATTTTCTTTTGAATTAATTTCAGCATAGTATATCTGAGAGCAGTAAAATTGATAAAAAATTCTAACCTAAAATCTATAAATATTTCAATTTAATCTATAGCGGATTTCTTAATGGTGCTCTATCTTTAGAATAGATACTAGCAATTGGAACTATATTCTCCAAATCATCCAATAGTTCAGTACCATTATATTAATTTTTTATGAATTAATGTCAAAAACTATTTAATTTTAATTTAATTTGTTTTAATTATGAGTAATACTGAATTTAATCAATTCAAGGGGAACGTTAACACTGAAAGAGTTCGATACATTGCCGATCCTCAGTTAAGAAATATTGTCAACGTTTCTATCGCTCTTGCGAGACCACTTCTTGTAAAAGGGGAGCCTGGAACGGGAAAAACCCTTCTTTCGCATGCTATTGCTGAAGCCCTCGGTAAACGACTGATCATTTGGAATATAAAGAGTACAACTGAAGCAATAGACGGTTGCTACATGTACGATACAGTCCAAAGATTAAATGATAGTCGATTTGGGTGTGATCATAGGAATGTTGATAACATTAAGGACTATATTACCCTTGGGCCCTTAGGTGAGGCATTTGTATCAGACGAACAAGTGGTTCTTTTGATTGATGAAGTTGATAAGGCAGATATCGAGTTTCCGAACGATTTATTGCAAGAACTTGATGTAATGGAATTTTATATTAAAGAAACGAAAGAATTCATGAGGGCTAAACATAGACCTATAGTAATTATTACTTCTAACAACGAAAAAGAATTACCAGATGCCTTTTTAAGAAGGTGTGTATTTCACTGGATTGAATTTCCATCAAAAGAATTTATGGCTGATATTTGTAGGCTACATTATCCTAATTTAAAGCAAAATTTGCTTGATCAATGTCTTAAGAATTTTTATTTGCTAAGAACTATAACAAAGCTTAGAAAAATGCCATCCACATCAGAACTTCTTGATTGGATTGGAGTACTCTTGAAATCCGGGATAACTGTCGAAGAATTGAAAAAAGGCATACCTTTTCTTGGAGTTCTAATTAAAAAAGAAAAAGATTTGGAAATTGCGATTGAAAAAGCTAAATTTCCTTCTTAATTTTTTATATTTTTTCAAATAATTATTTCGAGAAAAGATTTTTTCCTAAATTTTAAATTCCTCAGATTTTATTTCTCCTTTTGCGAAAACTTCCGGATGAGTTTTCATGTCAACAAATACGAGAATTAAAAGGATGACAATAGTGAACACACATGTGATTCCTATGAGGAAATAAGCATCGAAATTGAATTCCATATAAGAAACCATCCAAATTTCTAAGTACCAATACGCTAATAATGGGGCGATAATTTGAGCAATCGACATCATATTAACAGCGTAACCACTCACTAACCCTTGTTTATCTTCATCTACCGCTTTTGAGAGATTTGTCATTAGTATTGAGCGCGTAAAGATATGCGAAACCATGTAAGGAATAATGAAGATATAGAGATACCACATCTCATAGAGAAAAGGATAAATTAAGAACACTACTATCGCTAAAAGCAGTGCAAATAGGAGCATTATTTTTTCGCCAAATTTTTTTATTGTTGGTCTAATGAGAAACCCACCTGTAATTATCATTACGACCCCTGCGATTGATGCGAATAATCCAATCAATAAGACATTTGCATTATACCGAATTGTCATTACTAAAGGAAAACTTGAATTTATGATAATAAATGCAAAAATTAGAAGAAATAGTTCGGCTAAACGGAGTACAACGACTTTGGTGAGAACATTCACATCTTTATTCTGTTCTTTCATTAACTTCCTTCGCTCACGTAAATCCGAAACCCTCTTTTTAGGCATACTTTCAACCAGAAATTTGAATGTTAGTATAAT
>JAHQWS010000275.1 GCA_029856295.1 Promethearchaeia archaeon | reverse complement strand
CTATTCCCCTCATGAGTCCGCATTACCATTGAAAAAGTAGCCATCTCTGCTCCACGTAGAAACATCTCTTTAGTTCTTTTATATGGACCATAAGTTGTATAGCCTCCAATATCATAACAGTAATATCCAATACCACACAATCCAACTGAGATACCACATGGAATAACCGTCGGTATTCCATTAATTTCATTCCAATCTTCAAGTTGATCCCCGGAAAAATAACACATCATATACTTTGAAGCATGAGAAAAGCCTGATCTGTTGAAAACAAAAATTTCGTGTAATTTTTGCTCCTCTTTTAAAATTTGGTATACAATTTTTGCAAATTCCACGGGATAATAATTATGGTACTCTTCCGCACTCATTTCTGAATGTATTTTCGTATCTGTATCCGCGGGAAGATATTCGCCATAGTCATGCATCCATCCAGAAAGTCCAATGCCAATCATATTGTTTTTTATTACGGTTTTAAACCATTTGAAGGCTTCCGGATTTGATACATCTAAGATGCAGGTTGGAAAGTCTGTGGTATATATGATTAAATCTTCTCCCTCCTTGTTTTTCACACAATAGCCTTTTTTCGAAGCTTCTAAGTATAAAGGGGCATCCGTAGGTAAAAATTGATTCATATACCCTAAGAATCTAATATTTCTTTTATTTAAAGATTTAATAAAATCTGGCAAACTTGGATAACGTTCCCTTTCATATTCCCAATTCCAGAATAATTGCTGACCGAATGAAGTCATACGAATCCCTTGCCAATCTTGACACCATGCAGCTATAACTTTAATCCCGGCATTAATCGCTTTATTAATTTTGGACTCTACAATCTCATTTCCTCCTTGGATACCTAAAATAAGGCCATCATAAATCCACTCGGGCATCGGTGGTTGGCGACCAAAATAATTCGATAAATGGCTTACTACCGAAATTGCAGTTTCATATTTACCAATTATAATTCTTTTTGGCACTTCCCAGATATATAGTTCATGGAAATTTTCATTAGCAAAATTAAATTCAGAATAGTAGGTAGTTTCTACATGACAGAAATAGTTTTCTTTTCCAGCCGAGATAAAAGTAGGGAGTGGAAAATAGGTATATCTTGTTTTTCCTACAGGGGAATGATCTTCAACCCATATAGGGATTTTTTTGCCCCTCAAATTTAATTCAGAAAATTGTGATCCGCAACCATATATTGCCTCTTCAGATGTAGCTGAGATTGAAATCCAAAATCGATTAATATTTGGATTTTTAATTATTGGTATGATTTCTAAATGATCATCTTTTTCTCTACAAGTAAGTTGTAGCGTTTGGTGCTTTCGTTTAAAGGAGATTACCATTTCCTTTTCAGTTTTAGAAATAATATCAAATTCATTTAATTCAAATATATCCGACACATTATCTTTTATCTTAAATTTGTGATGATCCAGTTTGTATCGGGCTTTTCCTATTCCGATTTTAAAGCAGGGGTTGTTCGATTTATGATGTATAAAAAGATGGCCTTTATAATAGACCTTGAATTCATCTTTCGTATACTCAATCTTTATCATAATAAGTTACAAAAATAAATTAAAACAAAATTAAAAAATTATAAACTTTTAACCACTTATTTGTTTTTTCTTTTGATCGTGTCTCAACTTAAAATAAGAAAATCATTTAATAACTATAATAAGGACTCCCATCATCATAGTAGAATTGATATTTCGTTTCTATCCCTTTTGTTTCTAATTTTTTAATTATATTCTGAGTGAAATCTGATACTTCCTTTTTTCCGGCAAAAACTAGGCATTGTTTTAAATTTTTAAGTTTGATTAATCCTTCTGGAAGGGAAGTCCAAGGGTTTTCATAAAAATTTAAAGTTTGAAGATTTTTCAATTTTTCAATAGATTTTGGTAATGCGGATATTTTATTATTCTGAATATGCAGTTCCAGTAGTGAACCGAGCCCTCCAATAGTGTCTGGGAGCCTTTCTAAAGAATTACTACCTATATTAAGTATTTGTAGGTTACTAAGTTTTCCAATAGAATCGGGCAGCGTTTTTAAGCAATTGTTATACAAATAGAGTTCGCGAAGGTTTTTTAACCTTCCAAAATCGTCGGGAAGTATATTTAATTGATTATCACTCAACCATAGATAATTAAGGTTAGCTAAAATACTAAAAGAATTCGGTAATTCAAGTAAATTATTATCGTAAAGAGAAATATTACTTAGTGAGTTAAGATTTCCAAATGTTTCGGGCAATTGTGTTAATTTATTTGTGTGTAAATCAAGTAATTGAAGATTTTTAAGATTTCCAAAGTTTGAGGGGAGTTCAGCTAATTCATTATAGTGGGCCTCTAAAACTTCGAGATTAGAGAGATTTCCAAATTGTTCAGGCAATTGAATTAACTGATTATTACTTAGATATAGTTGTTTTAGAGAACGTAGACTTTCTATTGATTTTGGTAAATTTTCAATTTTATTTCTGCTTAAATCTAATTCTTGTAGATTGGTCAAATCTTTTATCGTTGAAGGCAGATTTGATACTTCATTTTCTGCCATGTTTAAGCTAACCAGCGACGGAAGTTTACATATAATAGGGGGCAAAATTGAAAAACTATTTTTTGATAGATTAAGATGCCTTAATGCATGTAGGTCGGCAAAATTGTCCGGGAGAGATTCCAAACTGCATTTGCTAAGATCTAATTCTAATAACCATGCCATTTTGCATAAAATTTCAGGTATTCCTATGTCTTCTTGCCCAAAATAAGTTCCAAAATAATTCTGGCTTAAATTTAAAGTCCGAAGTGCTTTAAGGTTTAAAATCTCTTCCGGTAAGGTTGATAGTGCGCAATCATGCAGAAAAAGATGGAGAAGATTTGTGAGATTACCAATCCACTTAGGAAGTTCCTTAAAGTAATTTAAATTCATGTTTAAAACTTGTAGGTTTGTAAGATTACCGATGAAATCTGGAAGTTCATATAACTGAAGTCGCTCAAATTTAAAAACCTGAAGTGATTTAAGCTCACTAATAATAGCGGGTAATTGATCAAAATACGTATGAGAAATGTCAAGCCTTTTTAATTGAGAAAGATTTGCAAACGATTCCGGTAAGGATTTCAAATGGGTATAGCGTAAGTTGAGATTTTTAAGTGACTTGAGGTTTCCAATAGTATTAGGTAAACGACCGAGATTGTTATCACTGAGATCAAGTAATTCAAGCGAGGTAAGATTTCCAATAGTTTCAGGTAATTCAGTAATTCCAGTTCCATATTTTAGTTTTCGTGAAATCACTAATTCCTTAAGCTTTGAAAGGTTGCCAATTGATTTTGGGAGTTCTGTAATTCCACTTGATTTGTTATCCCATCCCTCGCTCGCGGAATTTATTACTAATTTTACAACTCGATTACTTTGAGTGATAATTTGAAATGGAGAACTGATTCCTTCTGGTACTAAATCACGGAGCGTTTCAGCATCTTGTCTCTTTAAACTAAAACCATGAAAATTTTCTGTCATGAAAAGTTATGTGAACTTAGTCTGATTGTGAATTATTATAAAATTCTGCTGAAAATTATATGATAAACCTTTATTTAATTACTTCCCATCCATTAATTTTCGCAAAAATCTCAAGTGGTCTTATGTAATCACCGTATACCACAGAAATATGATGGGCTATTCCATTCTTAATTATTTTATCTATTACAATTCTAATACTATCTTCAAATTTTACTTTTACATATGTTCCCTTTAATAATTTATCCATAGGTATTCCTTCAGCTTTTTGTAAAAATATACGGTATTCTCCTGGAGCATAATCGATTCTTAAAAGCGATATTTCTCCAGATTTCATTACAAAATCTGCCGTTACACCTTTTCCTCCAGCAAAATATGAATCTAATGATCTAACACATTTTCCATCCCATAAATTACAAGCAGCAACACCGCAGTGCCATAAAAGTGCGAAATTTTCTTGAAAATTTACTTGGGAAAAATCCGCCAGAAATGGAAATTTACCCCCTATAGCTTTGTGTGCCAACATAGACAAACTTCCTAAAATATCTCCCTCGCATGTCAAGATTTTTTGTTCTGATTGTAATACCGACATAGCCGCACACGGAGATACCCCATAATTCGCAGCAAATTCGGGCCAACACCTTATTGCAATTGAATCAAGGTTATTTGTTTTCATGAAGTTATCAAATTTAGCGGTTAATTTGGCAACTTTATCCAGTTGATCATCAGAAATTCCTGAAACGTCGAAAACCGATTTAATCTGGTTTTTTCTTTCATTAATTTGCTCTTGATTAGTGGCAAAGTCAAAAATCTCTTCCAATTCGAAATGATCTATAAGAATTCCTAGCTGCTTATATAAATCAAGCTCATCAACATCCAAATTAAAAAAACCTTTGGCTCGATAACCTATAATTCCTATATGGGCTGTTGAGAACGATTTAATTATCCTAATTGCATCCAGCCAATCCTCGTCAATTTCTTCACCTATAACTACATGGTAATTCCTTACCCCCGCCTTATAGAGATTAGAGGTATTTAAATTGATTCCGCAGACTGAATTAAGCCTTATTTTACCGCCATCATAGGGTAATTCATATAATCCCCATAGTAGAATTGGACGGTTAATTACTTTATTTAACTCTAAGATCAAATGTCCTAGGGCAAATGTTCCACTAATACAAATTAATCCATCTATTTGCTTGGATGCTAAATGATTTGCTGCATTTTGTGCATCTTCAATTTCAATAACTAATTCAGTGATGATTTCCCAAGTTATATTATAAATGGATTTTAATTTTTCTTGTAATTGCTGATAAATCTCAAATGCAGCTTCGAAGTCGAACGTTTTTCGGGCTATACATACGACTCCTATCCGAATTTCTTGCTTCATTAATATCAACCTTTTATAACTTATCCTAATACAAAAATATTTACGAAGTAATTAATAATTCTAATGTTTCTAAAATTTCGAAAAAAGGTTATAATGAGCCAAGTTCAGTATCATCCCAGGCATCTTGGAATATTTTTAATCCTTTATCTGTAAACGGATGGTCAAAACTTGCCTTGTAAACATCAAACCCCGCTGTTACAATATCTGCCTCCATAACCGCGGCCTCCACGATCTGTTTCCCATTACGCACGGCAGCAACAATAATTTCTGTATCGAATTCATAGTTGCGGTATATAGTCACTATATCAGAAATCAGTTGAGTGCAATCTACACCCGAAGCTTCTTGCCACCCTATGAATGGTGAACAATAAGCCGCACCTATTCTTCCTACCTGTAGGGCTTGTGATGCAGTAAAAACAAGTGTCACATTCACTTTAATGCTCTCTTCTGTGAGTTTTTTTGCCGCAATTAAACCTTGTTCTGTACAAGGAATCTTTATAACAAAATTCTGAGAGATTGCCGCGATTTTCCTAGCTTCAGAGATCATATCATCTGAATTTTGGAGGTGTGGATTTATTTCTACGGATATAGGAAAATCAATATCTTTAAATTCCTCAGCAAATTCCCTAATTACATCAAAAAATGGCTTACCTGAAGTTTTAATGTGTTTCGGATTTGAAGTAACTCCATCAATCTTCCAATTCTTCAAAGCATATTTTATTTCATCTAATTTTGCGCTATCAAGAAAATACTTCATTTTTTTCTTTCCATGGATTTATTTCTATATAAATTGGAAAAATTAATATCTATAAATATAATATTCATTTAAATCTTTTTTAGAATAAAAATTAAAAAAAATATATAAATTTGAGATTCATATTATCTTTTTCTAGTAGAGTTCCATATCCTTAAGCTTTTTAACCATTGCTTCTTTTTCTGCTCCTTCGAGAGTATAGTATTTATAGAAAATTATACTCATGGTAAACATTATAAGTGCTGGTATTAATCCTGCATGGATTCTTATTCCAATTATGGCCAGCGGAGTTTGAGTGGCATTTGGATTAGGATTATATCCTGTAAAAATATGAATCGTTGTCAAAACAACACCTTGAACTATAAGAGCAATACGAAAAAAGAAGTTTCTAATTCCCTGCAGTGCTCCATCTTGACGCCTTCCTAGGGAGGTGGCAACCTCATCCATAGTATCCGAAGCTACAGGCATCGTCATTACAGTGTATCCCGCATAAGGTATGCCTCCGAGAAATGTGACTATGACAGCTTGCCAGATATTTGTCATAAACAAAGCTGGTATGTAAAGGCAACCAGCAAAAATTAAACTTACGTAATAGGTTTTTTTAAAGCCATGCTTCCTTGCGTAATTATACCAGAACGGAATAGAGAGGATAAAGCCTGCTAAGCCTGCTAAAGCTGTGAGCACAGCATATGTAAATGGCACTTTATAGACATCTTTCAACATATAAATACCAGATGCCGCAGATAAAGTTTGAGCGGTTATAATACAAGTGTAACCAACCAGAGATATCACATAATTTCTATGCCTAAAGGAAATTTTCATTATTTTAAAAAAACTTTTTTCCTCCGTTCTTTCATATCCCCGAATGAACATCTCTTTCATCTCTTCTGACTCTTTTAAGCCCAGAAAAAGAAAAATGCTACATATCGCCAAACAAATAACTACAAGTAACGCTGATGTTGCAAATGAGCTCTTGTCTCCATATTGAATAATAAGCGGCGGTATCAAGCGAATACCAACCACTCCAAATCCAGCTACAGTTATAATTAATGCAAAACCTCTTCTCCTTTCATATTCACTCTTAAATTGATTAGTAAAACCCCCATATACGTGCGTATTGAAAATCGAAAAAAAAGTGTCGAACAAAGCCATAATAATTATCATATAAAGAAAGATTGGCAAGGCGTTTTGTTTTGGATCTATATCAGGAGGGGAAAATATAAAATAATAACAGACTAACATCGGGAATGCTGAAATCACTACCCAGGGAGCCCTTAATCCCCATTTCTTTGTCCATTTCTTAGGTTTATCTGTAAAATATCCCAAGAGCGGGTCATTAAACATATTCCATATCGCATACACTAAAAATGCAAGTCCTACAAATAGAACAGGTAACCCAACTTCCACCTCATAATAATAGAATACGAGGGCAAATCCACTCCCTATTAAATAATTTACAATAAGATAACCAAATCCATAAGATATCATTTTAGATGTCGGCGCAATTTGCCATTCACTTAAATCTTCATCAACAGCCATTTTTTTTTCTCCTAATTTTTTTATTTATTAAGGATTTTAATTGATTTTGATAAGAAATTGAACATATACTAAATAGTATCATATTTTAATTTACTATTGATATTAAGTTATATATATAGCTTATGGAAAAATTTAATAAAAATCAGTAGTCAATCCGTTTTTCCTCTATAGGTTCGTTTATTTCTTTTTCCTTAAACTTACTATAGGTTTTACGGGAAATTTACTTTAAAGACGCTCAAATTCTTTAAAATTTTTGAAATAAAAAAAAATAAGAAAAAAGATTAAAATTGGTTTATAATTTCACTTTCTAATAGAGTCCCATAGCTTTAAGGTTTTTTACCATTTCGGCTTTCCTCTCTCCCTCTAATGTATACCATTTATATACAATAAGGGAAATAGTTAGCATCAATAGCGCGGGAATTAATCCTGCATGAATCCGTATTCCCATTATTGCCAGCGGAGTCTGTGTCGCATTTGGATCGGGATTATAATTCGTCACGATATGTATCACTGTTATGACTACTCCTTGAACTACGATGGCGATTCTAAAGAAAAAGTTCCTTATTCCTTGGAGTGTTCCGTCTTGGCGTCTGCCCATTTCTACGGCGACTTCGTCCATAGTGTCAGAAGCTACGGGCATTGTCATAAGAGTATAACCTGCGTACGGAATCCCCCCAAGAAAAGTAAATATAACTGCTTGCCATATTTCCGTTATGAATAATGAGGGGATATAACAAATACCAGCAAAAAACAGAGACGTGTAGTATGTTTTTTTGAAACCGTGCTTTCTGGCATAATTTGACCAAAAAGGAATCGAAAGCATGTAACCCACAAAACCTGCCAGTGCTGTAAATACTGCATATGTGTAAGGTACTTTAAATACGTCTTTTAACATATAAATACCAGAAGCAGTTGCTAACGTCTGTGCTGTAATGATAATCGTATATGCCGTAAGAGATATTGCGAAATTCTTTTTTTTAATAGCTGTTTTCATAATACCAAAGAAGCTAGTATCTTCCGCAGATTCGAATCCCTTGATCAGCCTTTCTTTCATATCATCCGATTCTTTAATCCCAAGAAAAAGAAAAATATTACATATCGCGAGAATGCACACTACGATTAACGCCGATAAGGCAAAGGAACTCTTGTTTCCATACTCTATAATGAAAGGCGGTATTAATCCTATACCAACCACACCGATTCCTGCGACCGCTATGATTACCGCGAATCCCCTTCTGCGTTCATATTCTGTGCGAAATTGATTTGTAAAACCTCCATATACATGGGTGTTGAAAATAGAGAAAAAAGTGTCAAACAAAGCCGTTATAATGAGCATGTAAAAAAAGATGGTTAAAGCATTCTCTTTTGGATCAACGTCGGGTGGAGTAAAGATTAAAAAATAACAAATTAAAATTGGAAAACTAGAAAGCACGACCCAAGGAGCCCTAAATCCATATTTTTTTGTCCATTTTCTTGGTTTATCGGTAAAGAATCCTAATAGGGGGTCATTAAACATGTTCCATATTGCATAAAGCACAAAGGCAATACCTACGAATAAGACGGGCAAACCTACTTCCACTTCGTAGTAATAGAAAACGATGGCAGAATATGCTCCTAACAAATAATTGATAATAAGATAACCAAAGCCATAAGATATCATTTTAGATGTTGATGCGATTTCCCACTCACTTAAATCTTCTTGAACTGCCATTTTATATCTCCTAGTTTCAAAATTTACTAAATTGTATGTATATGAGTTAACTTATAAATAAATGCATATAAGCTAGATTCTTATAGAAATTAAGATATATATAAAACTTTTGAATATTCAATAAAAACGTTTAAAAAAAATTCCTTTAAAGCCCTTTTTCACGTAACTTTTCCTTTAAGAGTTGCTGTTTTTCCCCCTTCAGATCGTAAAAAAGTGCTATAATAATACCAGCCAATAAGTGACAGATAGCGGGAATCAATGCCATATGAATACGTATTCCCCACAATGCACTAGCAGTTTGTACCGCCTGCGGATTAGGATTGTATCCAGTAGCGATGTGTATTATTGCTATAATTAACGCTTGAAATATCACAGCTGTACGAGTAAAAAAATTATGAATTCCCTGAAGTGTTGCCTCTTGATGTTTTCCTGTAGTCAATGTAACTTCATCGTACACATCCGATAAAATCATCAATAAAACGATATAACTGGCAGAATCAGCAAAACCACGTAAAATTGAAAATATAATTGCTTCTTCTAAAGTGGTTATCCATAAAAAGGGAATTAATGACAGTCCCGTTAAACATAAACCCAGTATATATGTTTTTACATGTCCGTGATTAATAGAAAAGATTAACCAAAAAGGTATTGCAGCCATTAATGTGAGAAAATATGCCATATTAGTATAAATTGAATAATATAAAGGTAGTTTTAAGATATCCTTAAAAAAATAGATATTAGATGCCAAAATTAAATAAGCAGCAATACTAATTAAAATGAAAACAATAACAGATATTAAAAAATTTTTTTGGTGAAATGTGATCTTCATTGTCTTTAAGAAAGAGTTTTGGCCTTGATCTCCACGTCCTTGAAAATAACGGGCTTTCATCTCTTCAGATTCAGAAATCCCAGGTATAAAAATGATAATGCTGACTATCAGAGCCGAAACTGATATTAAAGCTGCTAAAGTGAACGTCCATCTATTTCCATATACAACCGTAAGTGGCCATATTAATCCCATGAAGAAAAGTATAAGACCGGGAATAAATAGAGTTATCGCAATTACTTTTCTTCGTTCAAAATCCTCTCGAAACTGGTTAGCAAAGCTTCCGATAAAATGTATAGTAAAAATTGTGTAGAATGTATCAAAAATACATGAAATAATTAGGATATACCAAAACATTTGCCAAGGATTCTTTTTTACATCTATGATAGGAGGTGTGAAGATAAGAAAATAAAATAATAAAGATAAAACAGCCGAAATCATGATCCAGGGAAATCTCAATCCCCACTTTTTCATGCGTGGAAATGGTCTATCAGTCAAATATCCTAATAATGGAAAGTTTACCATACTCCATATTGCAAATATGATAAATACGAGACCTACCAGATTAATAGGCAAGCCAATCTCAACTTCGTAAAAATAAAACACAACAACTATAAAAGAATTTACTAAATAACTGCTGATTATAAAACCGAAAGAATAAGAAATCATCTTTTTCATAGAGGCAATTTCCCATTCAGACTTCGCTTCAATCCCAGATGCGGCGTTCATCAAAAAACCATCTCTCAATTAGTAAATAAGACAATTTTATATTCCTTAATAAGATAAGTAAAAATGATAATTTGAATAGAAATTATTAAAAAAAAGAGTTAATTTATTAGATTATATTTTAAGTTTCAGATTAACGATAAAGACCCATATCTTTAAGCTTCTTTACTAGTGCTTCTTTTTCGGCTCCTTCAAGGGTGTAAAATTTCCTGAATATTATTCCCGCTCCAATTAAAATGAGTGCGGGAATTAACGCAGCTTCGACACGAATTCCCCATTGAGCTAAGGGAGTCTGTACTGCGTGGGGATCTGGATTATATAGGGTAATAGTTTGTATTATAAAAAATACAATAGCTTGGATAAAAAAAGCTACGCGGTAGAAAAAGGTTCTCACTCCAACCATAGTTGCATCAACGCGTTGTCCTACCCTTGTAGCAACCAGATCATAAGTGTCCGAAGCAACTGGCATAAGCATGATGACTTCACCAGAGTAAAAAAGATACATAATCCCATAAAATATGATTATATATAAATAGTCAGTGATGAATAAGAAGGGTATAAACGCGAGACCGTGCAATATAAAGGCCACCCAATATGTTTTCTTGAATCCATGTTTGCGAGCGTAATTCGACCAAAAGGGAATCGAACCTATAACACATAATACACCTACGATACGAGGGAGCGCTGAATATGTCATGTCCAGTTGATAAACATCCTTGAACATAAAGATTTCAGCAGCACCCCATAAAGTCATTGCTGTTATTTGACAGCAATATCCAAGTAAAGATATAGAAAAGTTTTTTGTTTTAAGCGAAACTTTCATCGTCTTAAAAAACCCTATTTTCCCTTCTTTCTCATATGATGCAATAAACATTTGTTTCATTGCTTCTGACTCTCTTATTCCAGTAAAAAGTAAAATTACCATAACAAATAATACTATAGTTGCTACAGTTGCAAATCTTACAAAAGAGGCTGGGTCCCCATAAACTAACATAAAACTAGAGATAACTTGCACTAAGACAATAATCACAAACATCAAAATTGTCGTTATTGCAAATGATCTTCTACGTTCATACTCTGAGGGGAACTGGTTGGTATACCCCCCGTATACGTGGTCATTAAAAATTGAAAAAAAAGCATCGAATACGCATGTGATGATTACAAACCATAAAAAGATAGTCAATTGATTTGCGTCTGCTGGTGGAATCCAGATCAAGAAATAAAATATTATAAACGGAATAGCAGAAAAAACTACCCAAGGAGCCCGGAATCCGTATTTTTTCGTCCATTTAAATGGTCTCTCAGTTAAATAACCTAATAGAGGGTCATTGATCATATTCCATATCGCAAATACTGTAAATGCAATAGTTATATATATAAGAGCTAAACCGATCTCAACTTGGTAATAGTACCAAACGGTTCCCAAAAGTGCATATAATAAAATATTGACAGCAACATAGCCGAAAGCGTAGGCAAGCATTTTACTTGTTGATGCGATTTCCCATGAACTTAAATCTTCTTCAATAGCCATATCAAAATCTCCTTAATTTTTTTTTTGGTTTTTATAAAATATTGATTTCAGTTTTATTTAGATTAATTGTTTGTTAAATTAACTATAATAATCAATATCTATTTAAAGATTTTTAATAACTATCCAAATGTGAATTGATAATTTTGATCACAAATACAAATAAAAACAAAAAAAAAAGAAAATTAAAAATTAAAAGTTTCAATAAAGACCCATATCTTTGAGTTTCTTTACCAAAGCTTCCTTTTCAGCTCCTTCAAGGGTATAGTGCTTTCTGAAAATTATTCCCATTATGATTAACATCAAAGCAGGAATTAAATACGCATGGATTCGAATACCCCACATAGCCACAAGGGTTTGCGTAGCATAGGGATTTGGATCATATCCCGTAGCAAGGTGGAGCACACCTATCACAACAGCTACAATGATAAAGGAAATACGGAAGAAAAAAGTTCTCACACCGACTAAGGTCGCATCTACACGTCTTCCCACGTTACTAGAGACTAAATCGTAGGTGTCAGAAGCGACAGGCATTAGCATAATGACCTCTCCAGAATAGAATATACCCGAAATAACAGAAAATATGATAACCAAAAGATAAAAATTTGGAATGTCATTTGAAATGAATAAAAAGGGTAGATATGATAGTCCATGTAATATGAAGCATGTCCAATATGTTCTCTTGAAACCGTGCTTGCGGGCGAAATTAGACCAAAAAGGAATCAACAGTAGAAATGTAAGTAAGCCAGCTATGGCAGGGAGAACTGCGTATGAATAATCGAGCTGCCACACATCCTTATACATATAGATGGCTGAAGCTCCAATTAAGGTCATTGCAGTTATTTGACAGGTATAACCGGCTAAAGATACCGTAAAGTTTTTAGTTTTAAGTGCTGCCTTCATCGTTTTCATAAAACTTACTTCTTCAACTTTCTCAAACGATTGAATGAACATCTCCTTCATTTCATCCGATTCCTTTATTCCGAGAAAGAGAAGAACCATTAAAATAGTCATTAAAATAGTAACGATTATTGCAAATCTCTGGAATGAAGCAACATCTCCATACTCTATCATTATATTAGCTACGATTCCCAACCCAGTAACTCCAAAACCCAGCAAAAGCGTCGTTATTGCAAATGATCTTCGACGCTCGTATTCTGAAGGGAATTGGTTAGTATAACCTCCGTAAACGTGGTCATTAAAGATAGAGAAAAACGTATCAAACGCACACGTAAAGATTATGAACCATAGAAATAAGGTCATTTGACTTGCGCCTGAAGGTGGAGCCCATATAAAGAAATATAATATTAATATCGGGACGCCTCCAATAATCACCCAGGGAGCCCGAAATCCGTATTTTCGCGTCCATTTCATAGGTCTCTCAGTTAAAAACCCTAAGAGGGGGTCGTTCACCATATTCCATATCGCAAACACTATCATTGCGAGCATTACGTAGGTAACTGCTAATCCGACTTCGACTTCATAGAAGTAGAAAACTAGCGCAAAACCAGCATAGAGAAAATAGTTAATAATAACATAACCGAATCCGTAAGAAAACATCTTAGAAGTTGGTTGAATTTCCCATTCGCTTAGATCTTCTTCAATTGCCATTTTTTATCTCCATTAAATTTTTATTTAGTTATATTTTTTTTTAAAATAATTTTTTTATAGATTTTAGTTAAATTCAATAATTAATTTATTAATTTCGCTAAGGATCTATATAATAATTTTGCTAAATCGGCTATAATTTACAATTATGTAAATTTGGAACATATTTTTATGTAAAAAGACATTTGTGTAAAATAAATAAGTTCTATATCATAAAAGAAAGTTTCCTTTAGCTTTAATTACCTTTTAAATTGAAATTTATAAAAATAGTTATTCGTAATAAGGAAAAAAAGAATTTATTATTGTGATTTAATTGGAATTCTGATTAACGATAGATTCCTAAATCTTTGAGTTTATTAACTAATGCTTGTTTCTCAGCTCCTTCAAGTGTATAGAATTTCTTGAAAATCAATCCCATAACAATCATAATAACTCCAGGAATTAATGCAGCATGAATACGTATACCCCATATTGCTAAAGGAGTTTGGATTGCATAAGGATCGGTATTATATGCTGTCATAATGTGTATTACCGGAATGACGATGCCAACCACAAGAAATGCCACTCTGAAGAAAAAGGTTCTAATTCCCACCAAAAGGGCATCTACTCGCTTTTCCATCCTACTAGAGACTTCATCATAAGTATCGGAAGCCACGGGCATGAGCATCGTAACCTCACCAATATAAATCATTTGGTAAATAGCCCAAAATATGGTATGTGTAATAATGTCTGTAGTGAATATAAAGGGTAAAAAACAGAAACCGTGGAGTATGTAGGTTGTGGCATAACATTTTTTAAATCCATGTTTACGGGAATAATTAGTCCAAAAGGGTATCATTAAGAGACCAGCTACAGTACCAATTAGTGTGGGTATCAATCCATAGATGTAGGGAACTCTATAAACATCTTTATACAGATATATTGTGGAAGCCGCTATTAAAGTTGTTGCTGTTATGGAAATGGTGTATCCGGCACAAGATACTGCGAAATTTTTTGTTCCAAGTGCTTTTTTCGCCGTTTTAAAAAAGCCTATGTCTTCTGCTTTCTCATATGATTGAACAAACATTGTTTTCATCTCTTCTGATTCCTTTACTCCGGTAAGGGTAATAACACCTAAGATACCCATAAATATTACCATAAGCAGCGACCATCTAACAAAGCTGTCTGGATCTCCGTATGTAATAGTTATACTCCCTAGAACAACCATAACAGTGATAAGTACAAACATTAATATTGTTGCTATCGCAAACGCTCTTCTACGTTCGTATTCTGAGGGAAATTGATTAGTGAAACCGCCATAAACGTGGTCATTGTAAATTGAGAAAAATGTGTCAAATGCGCATGTCATAATTACAAACCATAAGAATATCATAAATGCTCCCATACCCAGAGGTGGTATCCATATCAAGTAGAAGAATAGTAATACCGGGAACGTGGTGATAGCGACCCAAGGGGCGCGTAATCCCCATTTTCTGGTCCATTTCTTAGGCTTATCAGTAAGATATCCTAAGAGCGGATCGTTGACCATGTTCCATATCGCAAATAGGATAAATGCTATACTGAGATAGAGAGCAGGAAGCCCAATTTCGACCTCATAAAAATAGAAAAGATTAGCCAAGCCATAGCCGAGTAAATAGTTGATAAAAACATAGCCAACTCCGTAGGCGAACATTTTCCAGTTAGATGCAATTTCCCATTGACTTAAATCTTCTTCAATAGCCATTATTAATCACTTTAATTTTTTTTTTAATAATTATCAGATTTGTTTTTTTTAAAATTGATGATAATTTAACATTTTCGTTAAGTTCTATATAAATCTTTTCTTAAAATGACTTTTTTTTTAATTCATAAACCGACAATGTGTTTGGAATTACTGATCATATTTGAGGAAGTTTATTAGATAGAGGAATTTTCATCAAAAATTTATTCATTTTCTAAAAAGATCCTTATTTTTTTCGAATGAGTTCAATAATTAAAAACATTTTTATAGAACATGCGTATAATAAATTAACTAAGATAATTAAAACGAAATATAAAATTAAAAAATTAGACAAAATTGGAGGATTTATTATGAGTGAAGAAACTGAGTTTGATGAATCAGAATGGGCGCAAACATCATTAAGGAGGACATTACACTACTCTTTTGGGTATCTTCTTGTATTTTTTATGTTGACCTTTTTTAATACTTACGTGTTCTACTATTATGAAGTGGAACTCGGTCTGCCTGTTGCCCTCTTGGGGCTCGCATTTATCATATTTGCCTTATGGAACATGATAAATGATCCGCTCATAGGATACCTTACTGATAGACCATTTAAATGGTCTAAAAAATATGGTTTTCGGGCTCCTTGGATGATAATAGGATCAATACCCTATATAATATGCTGGTGGTTTTTATTCGCAGTTCCTGATAGTTTGGTTGAGAATTCCGATCCTTGGCCACTTTTTTGGTATCTGTTAATCGTAACATGTTTATTTGATACATTTTACTCGATATTTAGTACACACATTAATGCTGGTTTCACAACGTATTTTCGAACGGATGCCGAACGCAGAAGATCAAGTGCAATCAATACAACAATCCCGGTTATATTACAACTCTTTATCGGTTTTACAGTGCCCATTTTCTATATTTATGGGAATAGAAGTTCGATGATTTTAGCGCAAACCATTGTAGTTTTCCTATTAATCATCATTGTTCTACTATTAATACCTGGTATACGTGAAACAGAGGAAATTAAGGAAGCCTTTTTTCGGGGATATCAAGAGAGAGGGAGAGATCCCTACTTTAAAACAATAAGATTTGCGTTCACACGGAGAAATTTCGTAGCTACTATGATCGTTTTTGTAGTGTTGACTTTAGGGTCTACATTAGCTAGTGTATCTGGAGTCTATTTCATGAAGGATGTCTTAAGATTGCCCCTATACAACGCAGTATTCACCGGATTAGCATACTTTTTTGGTTATGTTTGCTTCATACCTTTGTGGTCAAATCTTAGCAAGAAATATGGGCATGGGAAAATAATGAAGTTAAGTTGTGTATTAATCGGTCTTGTGTATCTTCCGCAATTATGGATAACAACCTTACCTGAAGCTATAATATTTTCATTTTTGGGTGGCTTTGTTGCGGGTAGTTTTTGGGTCACTTTAGGGCCGGTTGCTGCAGATGTAAATGATGAGATCACAACTTCGACTGGTAAGCATCAAGAAGCAACGTACGAGGGAATTAGAACGCTTTTTTATCGAATGGCCTTTATTGGTCAAGCTGTCCTTTTTGTTGTAGTTCATCTTGCCACAGGATATAATCCTAATCCGAAAGCTGTACAAACACCTCTGGCAATATGGGGAGTACGGATACTTGCTGGACTGTTACCCTCTCTTTGTGGTTTAATAGCATTTATTATCATGTATAAATGGTACGACCTCATAGGAGAGAAACAAAATGCTCTTAAACCCCGTTTAAAAGAAATGAGGCTCTAATTCTTACAATAGGTTTATAATTTTTTTCTGTCTTTTTCTTTTTTTTGGAGTATAAATAGATACTAAAAAATTTTAACTAAATTGAAAATTAAATGTTGTCATAAAAAAATTAAACAGATAAAGTAAACTTTTTTAGAGACATTATAAATACTACTTTTATTAATGGAAGTATGGAAAATCTTGATTTGGTGAATTTGTAATGAGTGAAGAATCTGAAATAGAACTATCAGAATGGGAGCAAGCTTCTACAAAAAAAATGCTTTCTTTCTCGTTTGGATACCTTCTTGTATTTTTTATGGGAGGTCAATTTAACACATATGTATTCTACTATTATGAAGTAGAGATAGGCTTACCTGTTGTAATGTTGGGGCTCGCATTTATCATATTTGCGGTATGAAATATGGTTAACGACCCGCTTTTAGGGTATCTTACCGATCGACCTTTTAAGTAGTTCAAAAAATGGGGCTTTAGGGCTCCATGGATCGTAATTGGAGCGATACCCTATTTAGTATGCTGGTGGTTTTTATTTGCAGCTCCTGAAGCTTTGATTAATTTATCAGATCCATGGCCGATTTTTTGGTATTTTGTAATAATGGCATGCTTATTCGACATGTTTTACTCTTTATTTAACATACATCTTAGCGCAGGGTATATCATCCATTTTCGCACCGACGCCGAGCGCAGGAGAGCAAGTGCAATTAATGCAACAATTCCGCTAATATTAGCTCTCATTATAAGTTTTACAATACCGCTTATTTATATTTACGGAGACAGGGCTTCGATGATATTAGCGCAATCATTAGTAGTTTTATTGTTAGCCTTTTGTGTTCTCATCCTAATACCGGGTATACGAGAATCAGTCGATCTGAAGGAGCGCTTTCTCCGGGGATATGAAAAAACAGAAAGAGAATCTTATTTTAAGACAATGAAATCAGCTCTCAAGCGGAAAAATTTTATGGTTACTCTCCTTATTGTCCTGCTGGCGACTTTAGGAAGTACTTTATATTATGCCTCCGGGGTCTACTTTATGAAGGATATCTTAGGATTACCTCTATCCTACGCAATATATACTAGCTTGGCTGGTTTTGTTGCTTTAATTATCTTTATACCTTTCTGGTCAAACATCTCAAAGAAGTATGGGCATGCAAAAACGATGGAATTAAGTCTTTTCTTAATAACCCTTCTTTATATTTCCTTTTTATGGATTATAACTATATGGGAAGCAATCATATTTAATTTCATAGGAGGTTTTATTGTTGGAGCCTATTATATTGCTCTTGGACCCGTTGTAGCAGACGTGTATGATGAATGCACGATTTCAACCGGAAAACACCAGGAAGCAATGTACGCGGGAATGCAGACATTTTTTATACGTATTGCCATTATCGGCCAAGCAATTATTTTCGTAATAATTCATATTACTACAGGTTATAATCCCGATCCGCAAGCTAAACAAACTTCGTTAGCTATTTTGGGAATAAGGATTCATATGGGGTTGATCCCATCTCTCTGCACTTTTGCAGCTTTTCTTATTATGCTGAAATATTACGACCTAATAGGGGAGAAACAAAAAGCCCTTAAAAACCAGTTAAAGCAAATGAACCTTTGAATATTAGAATGGTTTTATTATAATCCCATCTTTTCCTTTTTTATTTTGATATTTATTTAACAATAAGATTGTTAACATAAATCTTTTTATTAAAATGAAAATTGAATATATTCAATGAGAATTATTGACGCACATACCCACTTATTTGATTATCCTAATTATTTAGAAAATCTAATAAAAACCAATGATGAATACGGAATTGAAAAATGCTGCATCAGCGGTCTTGGTAAATTATTTATGTGCGTCGACAATGAAGGGATAAAAGCAGCCATAAATAATTATCCTAACAAATTGATTGGAGCTTTTTATATTCGTCCAGGAGAGAATGAACCCAAAGATATTAAAAATGCCCATGAAGAAGGATTTAAGATGGTAAAAGTCACAATTCCGCGTAAACCTTATGATGATCCCTCATTTTTTCCTTTATGGGAACTAGCACAAGAATTAAAAATGCCTATATTATTTCACACAGGAGTAGTAACAACCTTAAATAATGCTCCCGAAGAAAGAATCTCATCATGGTTTATGCATCCAATGCGAATTGAGCCGATTGCAAATGCATTCCCTGATTTAAATATGATTATCGCCCATCTGGGAGTCCACTGGAATGAGGATGCTGCCGAATTAATTCGCATGAAGCCAAATGTATACGCCGACCTTTCAGGAGCCCCAACTGGTTGGAGGGCGAGGGCCGATAATATTGGAATGACGCACTGGTTATGGTGGTCAGGAGCATTTAAAAAAATTGTTTTTGGTACCGACGTCATATTTAACCAAATCCCTCAAATCCTTGCCGAAGATAAAGCCCGATTGGATAAATTTAATATCGATCAGAAAAATCAAGAGCTTATTTTTTCCAAGAATATACTAAAGATGTTAGGAGAGAGATAATAATGACAAATCGAAAAGAAGAAGTTCTCTCTCTTATACGATTGACCTCAGAAGAAGTTATTGAAAAAGCAGGAGATAAGTTAATTGTGTGTAATAATTTAAATGAGCTACATCGACGCTTTGCTAATGATATAGTAACAGAAATTATTATTAATAATACTGAAAACCTTTCCACACGATTAATATTACCTATTGGGCCCACAGGGCAATATCCAATTTTAGTAAAAATCATCAAGGAAAAAAATGTTTCATTAGAACACTGCTGGTTTTTTTTTATGGATGAATTTTGTGATGACGAGGGCAATGTACTTCCAGAAAATCACCCATTAAGTTTTAAAAGGGTGGCTAAAACACTGTTTCTTAACCATATAAAAGAAAATAGAGTGCAATTAAACCAAGTGTTTATCCCTAACGAAGTGAATATTAAACAATTAGCCAATACGATAAATGAAATAGGTGGTATTGATGTTTGTTTTGGTGGTATAGGGATCCATGGTCATGTTGCCTTTAATGAACCAGAACAAGGAATAGCTGAGAAAAGATCACGTAGAGTGAGACTTAATGATTATACGATCACTATTAATGCGGTTAGAGCTCAAATTGGCGGTAATCTGGAAAACTTCCCCCGACACGCTTATACCCTTGGAATGAGAGAGATACTTAATTCCCGCAAAATTCGACTATATTGCCGAAATGGAACCTCTTTTGATTGGGCAAATACAATCTTAAGAATTGCTCTATTCGGAACACCAGGGGATGATTATCCTGTTACATACATAAGAGATCATCCAAATTATACCATTATTACTGATAAGAATACTTTAGCTACCCCAAAAAATTTATTATGAAGCAACATAATATAAAATCTATTAAAAAAAATTTACTCAAAATAAGTAAAGGTCCTTATGCCGGAATTAGTATATAATCCTTTAGAGAAATCACCACCAAGACGCTTATCGCCTATAATTCACGAATTAGCTAAAAGAGGAATAAGCGGGGAGTGGGGAAGGTCCTTAGTTGATCTGGATTTGAAACTAGATCCTAGATATAAAGATGAGCCTCCAATGATCCAATATGCTCATTGCATTAAGCTAATTGCTGAGGAGGCACCTATTAGAATTATCTCAAATGAGTTGATTATTGGGGCAGCGACTTTAAAAGATGTCACCAAGCATATGGTCCCTGTGAAATCGCCAAGATTTAAAAGTGCTAGCCATACTACGATCGCACTTGATAAGGGTTTGAGAATTGGATATGATGGTTTAAGAAAAGAAATAGATAAGCGTTTAACAAGTAATGATCTAGATCAGGATGGTTTAAATTTATTAAATGCCATGAAAACCAGTCTAGATGCGGCAGATATTTGGAAAAATAGATATATAAAAAAATTAGAAGATTTAATCTCAAAATCCTCGGGAGAAATAAAAGAAATATATCAAAAAGTATATAAAAACATCATTAACGTGCCAAATAAGCCTGCAAAGAGTTTTTATGAAGCAGTACAATCATTATGGTCAATGTTTTGTTTTCTACAATTATGTGGGAATTGGATCGCTTTAGGAAGAATTGATGAAATGCTCGGCGGCTATCTTGAAAATGATTTAAAAAACAATATTCTTACCATAGATGAAGCACGGGAAATTTTAGCACATTTCTGGATTAAAGGCACTCAATTGGCATGCTCCGATAATACAGAGGTATTTAACACTCCGGGAGGTGGAGATGGACAATATTATCAAAACATTATTTTGGCTGGAATAAATTCGAATAATGAAGAAGTTCTCAATACCATCAGTTATCTTGTTTTAGATATTGTTGAAGAATTACATATAAGTGATTTTCCAATATCAGTTAGAATAAATGAAAATACTCCTGATGAATTTCTTAAGCGTATTGCTGAAATTCAGCGTCTCGGAGGGGGGATTGTTTGTATTTATAATGAATCTCAAATAATCCAAAGTTTAATAGATTTTGGTTACCCTATTGAAGATGCTCGGAGCTTTACAAATGATGGCTGTTGGGAGATAATCATTCCGAGAAAAACAAATTTTATCTACATGCCCCTTGATTCCTTATACCTACTACAATTTGTTCTTCGAAAAAAATCCACGTTAAATGTTGAAACATTTGAGGAATTGTTTCAATTATTTACAGAAAAATTAAGAAAAGAAATTAAGAATTATAATAAAATAGTAGACCAGTACGGAACTGCAGGTCAACCTGCTGCCTTAGTTTCTATATTTGTAGAAGATTGTATTGAAAGAGCGAAAGGATTTTTTAATAAAGGTCCCCAATATACCATATTTGGCTCTCATTTAGGTGGAATTCCTGATACTGGAAATAGTTTATATATAATTAAGAAATTTGTATTTGAAGAAAAAAGAGGTTCGCTTCAACACTTACTTAATGCCATTAATAATAATTGGGAAAATGAAGAGGACCTTAGAAAATATATTAAAAAAAGTTACATATTATATGGAAATGATAACCTTGAAGCTGATGCCGTAGTAAAACGCGTATTTAAGGCATATATTGATTTTACAAGCGAGATTCCTGAAAGAAATGGGGTATTAAGACCACCAGGAGTAAGCACTTTTGGTAGACAAGTAGTTTGGACAGATCGTAGAGGAGCAACTGCTATGGGAACCTTTGAAGGAGATTTTCTATCTTCTAATTTTTCACCTACGCCCGGAACGGATTTTCAAGGCCCAACTGCGGTAATGAAATCTCACTGCTCCATGGATCTAAAGAGATTAATAAACGGAACATCGCTTATTTTAAAATTACATCCTTCTAGTACAAAAGGCGAAAAAGGTTTAATGGCCTTAGTAGCGTTAATGAAAACTTTTATTAAATTAGGAGGAATACATTTGAGTATTGATATTGTAGATTCTGAAATGCTTAAAGAGGCCCAAAAACAACCTGAAAAATTTCCTAATCTTTCAGTAAGAATTGCGGGGTGGTCAGCTCGTTTTGCGACGTTAAATAAAGAATTTCAGGATATGATAATCCAGCGCACTGAACAGAAGTTTTAACTAGGAGTAATTAAAAAACTTATGTTTTTAATAAATCATACAATGAACCTATTCTAATTGAATCTTTAACTTTTTGTTCTGTAAATTCAGTATTAGAATCTAATGGTTTCAATTCCTTCAGTACAATAACGCGTGATTCATTCGGTTCCAGGGAGAAAAAATTATCTGAAGCAATAAAATCGAACTCATCAGAATCAATAAAAACGTAAAGAGCAATCCCCTTACTACCGATTGTTAAATTAAAATTATTAATATCGGCACTCCTTCTTTCGCATGTAAATCTCAACTCGGGAT
>JAHQWS010000274.1 GCA_029856295.1 Promethearchaeia archaeon | reverse complement strand
TGTAGTCTTTCTGATTATTGGTACGGTCGACAACCATTACCAGATCTTGCTGGATTATTTATTGGTTGGGAGGGAACAACTGGTATCGTGACGAAAATGGGAATAAAATTATGGCCAAAATTACCATATCGAACTGATTTTTTGCCTATTGCTCAAACATTAGAAGAAGGCCTTCCTATGATGCTTAAACTTTCGAAAGCTGGATTAGGTATTATTGATCTTTGTATGATAAACTTAGGTTGGGCTCAGTCACTTATGTGTCTCGATCAGAATAATGTAGCTAACGATCCAATTGAGCTTGGTTTACCCGATTTTCTTGGACTTATATCAACCCAAGCATATACAGAAAAACAACACATTGCGCAATGTGAAGCTATTAGAGATATTTGTAAGGAATCTAATCTGGATCCTCTTACCATAAAGGAGCAACTGGAATCATTTCCAGAAGAAATAAGAGGTCTTATGGGGGATTTAACTCCTTCTACGGGAGGGACCGGTCTAGTTCAATTTTGGGGTTGTTGGAATTTCTCTAGAAGCGGTGGAGGTGAATGGATTGGATCATATGTCTCTAAAAGAAATATTCTACAATATTACAACTTATCGCGAGAGATTTGCCTTAAATATAATAGACCACCACAATTCTATAGTAGATTTATGTTTGGTGGCCATTACTGTGTTGCGCGGACTAATATTAATTTTAACAAAAATGATCCGGAGGATATTAAAACAGCGAGAAAGTTATTGCACGAAATTCATGAAGCTGTTCAGCAATTGGATGGGGTAGTGATGTATAAACCTCCATTATGGGCAGTAGATTACTATAAAAAGAAAACAACTCCCGCAACCACTAAACTTATTAATAATATTAAAAAACTCCTTGATCCTAATGATATAATGAACCCCGGGCACGGAATTGGAGGAGATTAGGATGTCCGATGAGAAATCAATAGAATATTTAGAATGTAAGGGGATCTCTAAACTTACTAATGTAGCTAATCAAGAAATCCTTGAAAGAAACGAGAATTTAGAATATTATAAAGATATCTTTTATCAATGTGGAAAATGCGGGACCTGTCGAACGGTATATCAACAAAATAAATGGCCTCGCATTTGTCCTTCTGGTGAATTTGGAAAATTTGAAGCATATTATCTAGGGGGCAAAAATCTTCTTACATGGGCAGTATCAACTGATAAACTTAAATGGTCAGAGAAATTAGCGAAAATATTTTATCAATGTTCTGTTTGTTTAGCATGTACTCAACAGTGCCAAATCCCTGAAATACATAATTATGCTGGTGAATGGTTAATGGCAATGCGAGAAAAAGCTGTTCAATTAGGTTTTGGTCCTATGCCAGAACAAGCTAAATATACTGAACATATTTTGAAAGAAAATAATCCATATATGGAAAACCATGAGGATAGATTAAATTGGTTACCATCTCACATAAAACAAACACCAGATGCAAAATTGGCATATTTTGTAGGCTGTACATCTAGCTATAGAGAGCAAGGCGTTGCGATTGCCACCTCTGAAATTCTAAATTCACTTCAGGTCGATTTTAGAATTCTTAAAGAGGAGAAATGTTGTAGTTCGCCCGTTTACATGACGGGCCAAACGGAAAAAGCTAAAAAAATTGCTGAAAAAAATGTAAAAGCCTTTAAGGATGCGGGAATTGAAAAAATCATAACTTCATGTGCGGGATGTTATCGAACATGGAAAGATACTTACCCAAATAAATTCGGACTTGATCATGGAATTGAGATTGTTCATTTACCTGAATTTTTGCTTGAAAAATTAAATAGTGGTGAATTGAAAATTAGTAATAACAAAACACCCTTGAAGATAACTTATCATGATCCGTGCCATATCGGAAGACATATGGGCATATATGAGCAACCAAGGGATGTTTTAAAAAGAATACCTGGAATTGAACTAATCGAAATGGATAGAAATCGGCAAAACGCGTGGTGTTGTGGTTCTGGAGGTGGTGTTAGATCAGCTTTTAATGAATTGTCTTCATTTGCCGCTAATGAACGAATTGAAGAGGCAAAAATGACAACCGCAGAAGCTATTGTTTCCTGCTGTCCTTTCTGTTTAAACCAATTTAAAAATAATATTAAAAATAACGAGATACAGGCATTAGATCTTTCTGAACTGGTTAAAAGGGTTATATAAATTAAAATTAACGTGATTCAGGTGTTAGATCTTTCTGAATTGGTTAAGATGGTTACATGAATTTCAAAATTATTATATTTTTTTTCAATAATTAATATTGAGTAAAAAAGTATTTAGTAAATAAAGTTAGTGAATAATATGATCAGCGAACCTTTAATAAAAATTGCTAAAAAATTACTAAAAGTAGATCAAGGAATTGCGACAGATGAAAACGGCTTTTTTTTAAGAATTGTCAGCTCTCTTTTAAAAAAAGAAATGTTATAAAGAAGTTAGTAGTATTTAAATTAATTCAAATTAAAAGTTAATAAATATTTTAGAAAGAATAATCTTTTATATTTGACCATGAGTACAGATGACACTAATTTTGATCCCGAAAACTGGAAAATAGCCTCAAATAAAAAGATGATGTCCTATTCTTTTGGATTTATTCTTACACTTTATTTGTTATTAGCCTATAACTCATTTATATTTTACTTTTATGAAGTTGAAGTTGGTTTAAAGGTTGAATTAGTATCAGCAGCAGTTGTGTTATATACGGTATGTGTTCTTGTTACAGGCCCTCTTTTAGGCTATTTGATTGATCGACCCTTTAAATGGTCTAAGAGATGGGGATTTCGAGCTCCTTGGATTATAGGCGCTGCAATTCCGGCATTAATCTTTTACCTCTTTATCTTTATGCCGCCAAATATAGATGCAAAATCAAATCCTTGGCCCGTATTTTGGTATTTATTTATTACATCATGCATATACGGCACTTTTTTATCAATATACAACCAAAATCTCCAAGGAGGATTTCCAAATCAATTCCGTGAAGATTATGAACGTAGAAGGGCTGGAGCTTTGGTTTTTATCTTTCCCGGAATTATCCTCTTCTTTATGTCTATATTACCCCTTTTTATTATTGTATATGGG
>JAHQWS010000273.1 GCA_029856295.1 Promethearchaeia archaeon | reverse complement strand
GTTTAATACGTCTAAGGCAATATATTTGCTAATGTTTGTTGGTATGAAAAGTTGACGATTGCGGACGATATCCTATTAAGGTACAGGAAAGTTTAAGCGGGCTACAACCATTGAATTTACTACCATCACGCCTATTTTGTATATACATCCTAAGTTTACATTTAATTATATTAGTGTTATTAATCAGAAAGAACAAAAGAGAGGATTAAGGTAATGATATACATTGAGTCTAAAGCTCGTCAACAATGGAAATCCCCTCTCTTTTCTACTACAATTCTGAACAGTTCATTAGGCATTAAAGCCTGTTTCAAGGTTGTAAGAAAAATAGTAGATTGTTCTTTCCTAACACAATTTGTATGAATAAAAATAAGCATTTTTTTGGTATTGACATTTCTAAAGATGTATTTGATGTTGTAGATCACTCTGATAATCATTATCAGTTTAAGAATGATCTCTCTGGCTTCAGGAAGTTCGGCAAGATTCTCACTGAGCATTCGCACTGTGTAATGGAGGTAACAGGTAGCTATTATCAAAAATTAGCCACCTTTTTATTTTCTAAATCAATTAATGTGTCCGTGGTTAATCCACTATCTGTTAAGCGCTTTATCCAGATGAGGTTAAAGACATCAAAAACAGACAAGTCAGATGCTCGTATGATCCGTATATATGGTGAATATGAGAATCCTGCATTATGGAAACCACCCTCACAATATATCATTGAAGCAAACGAATTGCATAAGCTTATTGAGTTGCTACTAAGGCAGCGTACAGCCCTTAAAAATAAGCTGCATGGTCTCAAGTCGAAGGGGATTTCGAAATCTGCAATAGTAACTTCAGTGTGTCGGCAGATCAGGAACCTGGATAAGGAGGTCTCCTTATTGGAAGTAAAGCTGGAGAATCTTATAAAAGAATCCCATGCAGATTTATTGACCAGATTATGCTCTATTCCGGGTATTGGAAAAAGGACTGCTATTTTCTTAATAGTATTAACCCGGGGATTTGAGAGATTTGAAAACAGCCGGCAATTGATATCATATTTTGGCCTGAATCCAACAATCCATCAATCCGGATCGAGTATACGGGGTAGTAGTAGAATAAGTAAAACAGGTAATAATCATATAAGGAATTTATTGTTTATGTGTTCATTTACAGCATGTGAGCATAACAAACCATGCAGGGATATATACCAACGAATTATTGCAAAAGGTAAATCGAAGAAACTGGCCCTGATTGCCGTAGTTAATAAGCTACTTAAGCAATCATTGGCCATAGCTAAATCGGGATTATTGTATGATGAAAATTTTAAAAGTGTTTATGTAAACGTTGGGTAAAAAAGATTTGGATTTTAGCACAGTTCATTGTTGAACTAAATCCCTACGGGATAGCTTTTTTAAAAGTACTCTCCATATCATTGTGTTTAATATTTCGAAAAAGTAATACGTTTAAATTTATGTGCCTTCTGTTTTTTATATTTATCGTAATTTTAATACTTATTATATCACAATTTGTATATTTGTCTTTTAAAGTTCGTTTTAAGGTTTAATTCAAAACCTTCCCAACTCCTTGAATATCAATAGCGGAAATTTCAAAACGGTCGATAAGTACATAGAACAAAAATCCTGCAATATTAGCCGGGGTGTAGTTCAACATGGACTCATCGCTGGGTCTTGCAGACCGCTCATAGTACTATTTATTAGGTTTTGTTAGTTTTTCCTTTTAAGTGTGTTTTCAATAATTTTAAGTGTTAAATTCCCTATTTTCTCAACAGTAGAAAGATTTACCTGCGCAGGAATATCTTTTTCGCTGTGGTACTCATTGCCTCCTGTAAAAATACAAGTTGATACAATTCCTGCTTGCGTAAATACAAATTCATCACTGCCCGAACTTGCTGTTTGATTAATATTATAGTCAATTGAACTTTCATTTATAACATCAATCAACCAGTTGGGAGTGTTGGCAATGGCCATTAAACCAAATATTTGTGGATCAACTATTGTCCAGCGTGAGGAAACACCCTCAAATGGTCTACCCTGTAAATACCCGGGAAATTGATTTGTACCTTTAATTTTCGGTATTCCACTGATACCATCTGATACAAGAATATTAATTTTCTCCTGACCACCAATCTGGTCAAGATTGATTAAAAGAACACAGTTTTTTAATTCATCAGAATGCGTGTCTAAATAATTCCTTGATCCTAAAAGACCTTTTTCCTCACCACTAAATGCTATAAATTTTACATTAAAATCATTTAATATGGATGAGTTGTTAAAAAGTGTTTTTGCTAATTCTATTATTGCCGCAGTACCTGAGGCATTATCATCTGCGCCCGGACTATTTAAATAACTATCATAGTGAGCGCATATTATTATTAGCTTGTCATTGCAATTGGTGGACTTTATATTAGCAACAACATTTGCCGATTTATATTCATTAATTTCTCCTTTTATTTTCAAATTTAAGGTTGATAATTCTTGATTTTTTATTTTCTGATAATCTAAACTATCAACATAAATTATCATTTTAGGTTGCATTAGCACAATTTGAAAATAATTAATCTTTTCTGTAGCGATTACATATTTATTTGACAAATCCGTATCTGAAATCGTGTCAATTAACACAAAATCTGCGTTGACAACCAAACTGTCTTTATAAGGATTGAAACATAATCGTGTTGGATTTATCGATAATTCTCCAATGTTCAAAATGGATTGGTTTACTTCAAAACTTTCAAAATCAAAATTTTCAATTTGTGAGTGCAATCCAATTTCAGAAAATTGTTTATTTATATAATTTGCGGCTTGTTTTTCAAAATCACTCCCAGTATATCTACTATTATTTTTACATAATTCATTAATATGTGCTGATACTTTAAATTTAAAATCACGGGGCAATACTAACTTGTTATTTTCGTGATCCTTGCATCCAATTGTTATTAGAAATAGAACTAAAATAATATTGTTTAAAGTTTTAAAACCTATTTTCATTTTCTTCTCTTTTTTATTAATAAAACCTAACGTTTAGCTATAAATTCCTGGCGGGCATTTTCTTGCACTTTTCTTTCAGGTTGCCTGTTGATTATTGTTTGTAATATGTTTCATATTAGTACTTCC
>JAHQWS010000271.1 GCA_029856295.1 Promethearchaeia archaeon | reverse complement strand
GTGTATCCCAGTCTCCTGCTGTCGTATTCCATAATAAAATTGAAACGTTATCATTATTATAATTCACTGTGACAATATCATTCTACCCGTCATTATTTGCATCTCCGATGCTCACGCTATAGGGACCGTTCCCGACGTTTTTAGTAAGTTGTGTATCCCAGTCTCCTGCTGTCGTATTCCATAATAAAATTGAAACGTTATCATGACCAATATTCGCCGTGACAATATCATTCTGCCCGTCATTATTTGCATCTCCGATACACACGCTATAAGGATTATTTCCTACTTTCTTAGGGATTTGTGCATCCCAATCTCCTATCACCGTGTTCCATAATAAAATTGAAACGTTATCATGAGCAGAATTCGCTGCGACAATATCATTCTGTCCGTCGTTATTGGCATCCCCGATACACACGCTATAGGGCTCTGCTCCAACGTCTTTAGTGATTTGATCGGCCCTATATCCAGCTATACTTGATTTTACATCAATAATTTCGGAATCTTGGTCTTTTCCTTGTATTTCACTTTTAAGGTTATAATATGGCATCAACCTTGCCGACATCTGACCTAAAAAAGGGCAAAAAACTAAGGCAAAAATTAAAGCTATACTTAAACTTCTGTGTATTTTAATTCTTTTTTTAGATATCATTTTGTATTACCATTCCTAAAAATTTTAAATAAAAATGTAAATTTTTAGATTGGTAAAATCTTTTCTATGAAAATATTTAAATGTTTCGGAAAGAATTCTTCTACTTTCTTACATAAATGTAGATAAAAAATAAAAAAATAGAAGTTGGCTTAACTTAATTTATTCATTGTTGTAATTAAGTTAATTTCGAGCAAGAAAAATCCATAAGGAAAAAGAATGAAAAAAATTAATAAGTTATTTTTAAAAAAATTATAATTTTAGCTCTTTTAGCTTCTCTACGTTGATTTCTAATTGCTCCGGCGTAATTTGATAAAGTTTCCAGAAAAAGAAAATACCAAACGCACTGATAATCATAGGAAAAACAGACATTTGAAATCTAAGGCCCATTAATGCATAAGGATCAGTTGAGCCAGATTGATATCCAAAAGTTATTTGTACAATCCAAAATACTATAGCGCGAATAGCGATACTTATTCGTGAAAAGAACATCCAAATCCCATTATAGAGTCCTTCTTGTCGTTTACCACTTTCTATAGTAGCATTGTCCACAACGGAAGAAAAGAGAGGCATGGTCATGCTTATGATGGCCCCGTCTACAAAACCTGATAGTGAGAAAATTATGATAACTAGCAATAATCCCTCAGGTCCAGTCGGCACAAATAATAAGGGGAGGCCCATGCACGCCAGTAGACAAATACCTATTAATGCAACCTTTTTTACGCCAATCTTAAAGGAAATTTTATACCAAATAGGGGCTGATATAATTACCGCAGCTACATAAAAGAGAACAATAGTTTCTCCGATTTTTGATAATTGCAAAATATCTTGCACGAAAAACGGTATCGAAGCCATAACAAGGCCCATAGTTGATGTATAAGCGACAAATAAAGCCATATATCCGACAAAATGTTTATCTCTGAGTGCTGATTTTAAGCCTATGAAGAAAGGTTCTGTTAATATCTTATCGACGCGAGAACGTCGTTGCCTCATTTCTTGACTCTCACGTACTCCAGGAATCATTAACAACATGAAAACAAAACTAACTAAGGCAATTATTATTGCCTGTATCCTCCATCCGACATCTTGGCCGAAGAATTCAATAGTAAGCACTGGTATTAAAACTCCAAGTAAAATTCCAATAGTTTCAAGTATAGTAGTAATCATACCTCCCCATTTTCGATCTTTACTATTTCTAAATTTGTCAGGAAAAAGGGCGACTCTATTTATATCATAAAGAGAATAAACTGTGTCATTAACACACAAAAATATTAATAACCATAAAAATATGCCAAATTGGCCAATTTCATCAACCGAGGGGGGCATATATAAAAAAATAACTATAAAACACCAAGGGATTGACCCTAAAATGATGAAGGGAAATCGTTTACCCATTGTTTCTGTAAACCGTGTGGATTTATCGCAAAGATGCCCTAAAATTGGATCATTAAACATGTTAAAAACCATATAGAGAATCATAGCAAGAACATACATTGCTATATCTAAACCTACGAAACCCAGATAAAAATAGGTCAGCTGTTGAGAATACATTTGGCTCATCATTAACCCTACAAGATTTCCAAGTTGAAATGATGTTATAATTTTCTTGGGATACCTTTTCACTTCAGTTTGAGTGAGATCTTCATTTACCATAGATTAATTCCTCATTTTATTATTATATTATTTAATTTTAAAATAAATTAATTATTATTATCATAAGAACCAATATATAATTTTAACTTCAAATCGAATCATATAAAATTTAAAACTTAAACCATTCTAAAATAAGAAAAAATTTTAAATTCTCTTAGCAACGTATTTAATAAATATATAAAAATAGTGAAAGGCATTAAAAGGGGAAAAGATTTTGACTGAAGATGAGATTAAACCTACTTTTGTTGGAAATAACGATAATTTGGTATTCATTGTGCCTAAAGAACTGTTCAGTATGAAAATGAGCCCTGAGAAGAAATTAGATCCTAAAGTAGCCAAAGAATTTAGCAAGTATATACGTGGTACTTTTAAAGGTTTTCAGATCGCGAACAAAACTAAATTAGGAAATGAAAATAATACTAAAACTGAAACTACTCCAGAATTTTGGGAAGAATTTGAGAAGAAAGCAAGAGAAATGGGAATTGATCTTATAAGCTATACTCCAGTTAATGAAAATTATATATTTAAGAATCTCAAAATATATGGTAAAAACGCAATAGTGCTTGGAATGGAGATGAATTGGGATAATATTAAGACTGCTCCAAGCGAACTTTGTGGCGTCGAAGCTTTTAAAGTATATATGGAATTAGGAGACAAAACAATAGAATTGACAAATTATTTAAAAGAACAAGGATATAAAGCTGAGACTTATCATCCTTTTGGAGGAAAACTACTATTTACTGCTCATGCTGTTGCGGCCAATTTAGGAATAATGGGGAGAAATGGACTCATAATTACACCAGAATTTGGACCTCGTCAAAGATGGGCCATAATTTCTACTGATGCTGAGATTCCAGAAACGTCAAAAAGAGATCTTAGCGAAATGAAAGAATTTTGCAAAACATGTGGAGCCTGTGTAAAGAATTGTAAAGGTGGAGCTGCTTTCGAAACGCCTATTGAAAAAGAAGGCGGTATTATTACTCATATAGATCGTTCCAAATGCATTAATAGTCTCTTGTATAATAATTACTGTTCTGTATGTCTTAAGGTTTGCCCTCAAGGAGTTCCAAAAAAATAAACTTTTTCTAAGTTCTAAAATTTTTTTTCCTTTAATCTCTTCATTAGAGGGGTCAACTTACCGAAATGATCAAGATATTTAAATTTTAAATTAAGACTAAAGGATTTAACTTTAATAATATTAACTATTTAACTATCTAAATGTCTGGTAAGGAAATATATAAATAGACATTTATTTAAAAAATATACTAAAAATAAAAAAAAACTTATTGATGAGAAAAACATGAGTAAGACTAAAGAAGTAGTCATACCAGATGAATTAACGGGTTATTCTCAAACTAGATTAGATGTAGATTTAACTAACGGAAAAATTGAAAAATCAGAAATATCTGGTGAATTTTGCAGAGATTGGATTGGTGGATATGGATTTGCAGCTAAAGTATTATGGGATGAATTAAAACCTGGAGTTGACCCTTTAAGTCCTGATAATGTGTTTGTTTACGCTCACGGACCTTTTCCTACAACTATTATACCAACTAGCTCAAAATATGGGGTGTTCGCAAAATCCCCATTAACAGGATTGTTTGGAATGTCGATCTCATCAGGTTCAGTAGGAGCTCAAGCTCGTCGTGCAGGCATTAACATGATAGTATTTAATGGTAAAGCTTCTGAACCTGTTTATATGGTCGTTGACGATGATGATTATTATTTAGAACCGTGTGAAAAAACTTTATGGGGAAAGGGATGTTGGGAGACGGAAGAAATCTTAAGAGATGAATTCCAGGATCAACGTTTAGCTGTTATGGCAATCGGTCCTGCTGGTGAAAGAATGAGCCTTATAGGTTGTATTACTAATGATCGAAATAGACAAGCTGGTAGAACGGGAATGGGTGCTGTAATGGGATCAAAAAACCTAAAAGCATTATGCTTTAGAGGGATCAAGGGAATTAAGGTAGCTAAGCCTGTTGAGTTTTATAAGATGGCAAAAAAATTAATAAAAGTTGCCAATGGTCCAGCTACTTCAAAATATCGCGATTTAGGAACTCCTTCAGGCATTACAAGCTATAATAAATTAGGTATGTTCCCTACTTATAATCATCGTGAGGGAACTTGGGAAAAAATCACCGACGGTACATTTACGGGTGATTCACTTAATGAAGATTGGGTAGTGAAAAAAGTTGCATGCTCTCAATGTGCCATTGCATGCGATCACATTGCTAGAGTACCTAAAACACATCCAGAGTGGCCTAATTTATTTGCAAGTATAGATGTTGAAATATGTTATTCATTTGGCTCCTCATGTGGAAATTCAGATTGGCCCACTGTCTTTAAATGTGTAGCATTATGTGATGATTTGGGTATTGACGCAATTTCAGGCGGAGTCACAGCAGCTATGGCCTGTGAGTTATATGATCTGGGCTTAATAACTAAGGATGATTTGGGTTATGAATTACCATTTGGATCCACAACAAATTTAGTTAGATTTACTGAAGAAATGATTATGGGAAAAGGTTTTGCAGGAGAGATTTTTGGCGATGGAACTAAAGTGGCAGGGTCAAGATTAGAGGAAATGGGAAGAAAAAATGCAAGTTATTATGGAATGCATATAAAAGGTTTAGAAATGCCTGCTTTCGATCTTCATGGTATGAGTTCCTTTGCAGTTGGAGAAGGTGTTTCAATTCGTGGAGCATGTCATTTAAGAAACGGAGCTTATGGTTTAGATGCGAAAGGAACATTTGATAGATTTGGATACGATAAACCCCTTGAAAGAGGAAATGCCATAAAGAAATTAGAAGATACGTATGCTGTAATTGATTCATATATTATTTGCAAATTTACTCGTGGAATTTACGAAAACGACGCAGAAATGGCAAAAGTTTATGAACTTGTCACTGGTATACCTGTGACTGATGAATTCATCTTCCACAGAGGAGATGCTATTGTCACCCTTTCAAAATGCTTTAATATCAGAGAAGGAGCAACTAGAGCAGATGATCATCCCCCAGAAAGGTTCTTCAAAGAAGCACATAAAAAAGGTCCAGCTAAGGGTGTAACTTTGGATGAGAAGGGCTTTCAGAAATTATTAAGCGGGTATTATGAAGCAAGAGGCTGGGATACAGAAACTGGGATTCCTACTGATGAAACCTTGAAAAACCTTGGATTAGATTTTGTAATAGGAAAATTAAAACCAGCAGGAGGTAAGAAAAAATAAATGTCTGCTAAGAAAAAGAGAATTCATCAGTTCATAGTTGTAGATGCTGATAAGTGCACTGGATGCGAAACTTGCGAGTCGGTCTGTTCATTCGTACATGACGGTGAATTTAATCCAATTAAGTCCCGTATCCACAGAGTCAGAATAGAACCAATTTTAAATATTGCACTCGCATGCCAGAAGTGCGAAGATGCGCCATGTATTCGAGCCTGCCCGGAAAAAGCATTAGATAAAAATGAAGACGGTTCAATCATAGTAGATGAGGATAAATGCAATGGCTGTGGTTTTTGTGTGAGAGCTTGTGATTTTGGAGTAATTACACTTCATCTCGACACCCAAAAAGCCCTTGTATGCGACCTTTGCGAAAGTATGCGAGAGGAGTTTATTGATCCTGAAGTCGGAAAGAAAGAACCCCAATGTATTGTCGTCTGCCCAAAAGAAGCGATAGCGTTGAAGAATGTTGAGCAAATCGGAGAGGAGACCAGAATTGAAGCCGTAAAACGGCTTTTTGCAGACCAATTAGCTGATTTAAAATAATTATAATTTTTCACTTTCTTTTTCTTTTTATTTTCGTTTTTTACGGTTTTAATTTTAAGCACAATAGACTCTTTCGATGAGTTTAATCATTTTTCACATAATTGTATATTATTTGAAAGAGAGATTTATGATAAGGATTTAACTTTAATAATATCAACTATTTTACTTTTTATAATATCAACGTTTTTAACTATTTTAAAAAAGGTAAACAAAAACCAATTATTTTTTAAAACTTAGGAGGATAGCATACGAAAAGGTGAAAAATTTGTCTGAAAATCAGACCAATGATAATAATAAAGTTGGAGTATTCGTTTGTAGATGAGGAATTAATATAGCAGGGATCTTGGATATTCCCCAAATCGTAGAGGAAATTGACAATTTACCAAATGTTGATAGCTTTGAATATTTAAACATGTGTACTTCAGGTGGAGCAGAATATATTAAGGAGCAAATTGAAGAAAAGGGATTTAATCGTATTGTTATAGCTGCTTGAACCCCTTTAACCCATGAGCCTGTCTTTCATGGAATCTTGAAAGAGGCAGGTATTCCACAGAGATATTTAGAATTTGCAAATATTAGAGAACATTGTAGTTATGTTCATCAAGCAAGAGAAGTTCGAGACAAAGCTACACTAAAAGCTATTGAATTAATAAAAGCAGGTATTTCAAGAGCACAATTATTAGAAGATATCCCTACAAAAACTGTTACCGTTCAACCTGTTGCCCTAGTAATAGGCGGAGGCATTGCAGGATTAAGTGCAGCTATAGATTTAGGTGATGCGGGTTATAAAGTATATTTAGTTGAAAAGAACACTACTATTGGAGGAAGAATGTCCCAGCTTGATCGGACTTTTCCAACAGATGATTGCAGTATATGAATTCTTGGTCCAAGAATGCTTGAAACCGATAGACATGAAAATATTGAAATTCTATCCTATAGTGAAGTCATTGGAGTAGAAGGTTATATAGGTAATTTTAAGGTAAAAATCAAGAGAAAGGCACGGTTCGTAAAAGAGAAACTTTGTACTGGGTGTGGTCAATGCACTGAAGTTTGCCCAATATATGTGCCGAATTATTTTGATGAATTTCTTTCCGCAAGAAAATGTATTGATATAGCCTTTGCTCAAGCAGTTCCTGCAATTTCCAATATTGAAAGAGATTCTTGTGTTGAATGTTTTGCATGTGTGGATGCATGTGATACTGAGGCAATTGATTTTAGTCAACAAGATGAAGTTATGGAAGTGGAAGTTGGAACAATAATAGTAGCAACGGGATGGGATCTTTATCAAGGAGATGATTATGGATATGGAATATATGAAAACGTAATTACTCAAATTCAATTAGAGAGAATTCTTGCGCCAAATGGTCCTACTTTTGGTCATTTAATAAGACCTTCAGATAGAAAACACCCTAAACGGATCTTATTTATAAATTGCGTAGGTTCTAGAAACCTAAAGACAAATGAATATTGTAGTGTTGTATGCTGCAATTTGTCGGTAAAAAACTCTAAACTAATAATGTCAGAATATCCTGATTCTGAGATTGTTGTCGCTTATATAGATATGAGAACGGGAGGAAAAATGTACGAAGAATATTACAGAAGAGCTCGAGATGCGGGAATTGTTTTTGTAAAAGGTCTAGTAGGAAAAATTGAAGAAGATCCTAAAACAAAAAATTTAAAAGTGCAATTTGAACCAGTAGGTACGGATTCTGTTGTTGAGATGGAACTTGAGATGGTGGTGCTATCATCAGCATCATTACCTTCTCAAGGTACAAATCAAATCGCTTCAGTAATGAATATCGAAAAAACCTCAGATGGCTTCTTAAAAGAAATGCATGCTCGACTGGATCCAATTAGTACAAAAGTTCCAGGGATTTTTTTGGCAGGTTCTTGCCAAGGACAAAAGTCTATAGACCTTGCAGTTAGCCAAGCAAAGGGTGCTGCTTCTTCAGCAAATGTACCCATGAAAAATGAGGAATACACCATAGAATTAATACGTGCCAAACCTATAGATGCCCGTTGTGCTAAATGTTATAAATGTATAGAAGCATGTCCGTACAGTGCAATTTCAATTAATGGAAATGGAATAATTGAAGTAGATATCATTAGTTGTAGAGGATGTGGAATCTGTGCTGCAACATGTCCATCAAAAGCAATAGAATTAGCACATTATAAGGATAACCAATATGTTGCGTATATTGATGAGTTATTAACTATAGAGGATTAAAGAGGTCAAATAATATGGATAATAATGATATTAAAATTTTGACATTTTTATGTCTAAAATGAGGATATGGTGCAGCAGATATGGCTGGAACTATTCGTGCACAATATCCAACATCCTTAAGAACAGTTTTAGTTCCATGTACAGGAAGGGTAGGGGCAGATATAGTGATGCGAGCTTTTGGTAGAGGTGCTGATGGTGTTATGATTGTAGGATGATATCCAGGAGAATGTGATTACGAGAATGGTAATTATTTTGCTTATCGATCAGTAGAATATCTATGTGAAGTAATAAAGAGTATAGGAATAAATCCAAAGAGATTAAAAATGGCATTTTGTAGTTCTGCAGAAGGTGCTAAATTTCAGAAATTAGCCATTGAATTCGATAAAGAAATTCGAGAACTTGGCGCATCTATTCTAAGGTCTAAGGCTAAGAATTCCTCAAAAAATTAAATGTGTTAACTAATGATGTTGAGTTTAAAAAAATGAGAGCTCAGCAGAAGAAATGGTCGCACCATTGACACATAATATATATTTTAAAAAAACACAAAATTTACTAAAAATATGTTTTTAGTTGAAGTAGTTAAATAAAAAAGATTTAAGTAAAATTTTCATATGTATGAGATGGAAATAAATGGACGTAAAAGCAGAGTTTCTAATAAAAATTGAAGATTTTCCTAACCTATTGAGCACACTTTTGAAAGAAAAAGTTGTAGATAAAATCATTAGTGCCGAAGCAAGAATTGATAAAAAAACTAATTTAGAAGATAGATTTACGGTAATTCCGAAATTAATAGAAAAAGCAGAGGATATTGCAATATTTCCGTTAACCAACTTAATTGCGTATGGATACGCCAGAACAGATTCTGCCGCAAAATTCCTCCATAAATCAGTTCAAGGCGCAATGAAAGATAAAGTTGGTCTTATAGCGCGCCCATGTGATACCAGAGCTATAATTGAACTCGCTAAAATTAAGCAAATAAATTTAGATAATCTCTTCATAATTGCTATAGAAGACAGAGGCATGCTACCTAAGGCTGGAAGAGAGATAAAAAAGATCAAAGATGTAGATCCAACAAAAGTAATTAAAGAAAAGGTTGGAGATAAGGGATTAATCGTTAAAATGGATGATGGAAGTACTAAAGAACTTGATCTTACCGTCGCGGAAAATTGTCTTAGATGCTACAGAAAATTACCGGTCATTGCTGACTTATCCATCAGTGATCTTGGGGTTCCTATAGATTCTGATGAGATTATTTTAAAGGTATACTCTGATAATGGTAATACTGTGCTAGAGAAATCAGGTATTAGTAAAACACCTCTTCCAGAAGATATTAAAAAAACTCATACTGAAAAGTATGAGGATGTCATAGCAAAAGCTAAAGAGAAGAGAGCTAAAGACCTTGAAGAATGGGCAAAGGTTCCTCAGGAGGAAAAGCTTGAACGTCTTAAAAAATGTACTGCATGCGGCATGTGTATTCGAGGTTGTCCGGTATGTTATTGCGTAGATTGTATTCTCATGAGTAAGAAAAAAGCAAAAACTATTGATAATATTACATACCAACTTACAAGAATCGCCCATGACGCAGACCGATGTGTAGAATGTGGCAACTGCGACAATAATTGTCCTATGAATTTACCGTTGTCATTATATTTCCAGTCGTTAAACGAGGCATTTAAAGAAAAGTTCAATTATGAAAGCGGCATGTCAGTTGACGATATTCCGTTTAGGAGTGCTAAGGCGATAGCTAATATAGAATTAGAAAAATTCTAATTTCTATTCATGAAATTTTACATTATGAATTATATTTAAAAAAAAAGATGAATATTTTAATTAAAAGAAATAAAAATGAGAGTGAGAAAATTTGTCTCTACCGTCTAAAAAAGCAATTCAAGTTGATGAAAACACTGTAGAATATGAATATCGCATGTTAAATCATGATATGAAGCTCGTATACCATGAAGATCGGTGTATTGAATGCGGATTTTGCCATAGAGTCTGTCCTGTTACGGTATCGATTTATGATGAGCCTTTAAAGAAGACCGCTATTGGAACTCCAGAAGAGATGGGAATAGAATCAGACCACAAAATCGTTGTAGACTTAGAAAAATGCATATGGTGCGGATCTTGCACATGGATTTGTCCGGGTTATACCTTGGAATTATTTATTAATGGCGAGAAGAAAGTAAACTTAGTAGAAAATGGATCACTTCCGGAATTTGAGGAGGAAGTTAGAACATTGGAAAGTGGACAAGAAGTAAGAAAAGTAGTCGAAGGGAATATTACCATAACCAGTAGTGAAAAGGATAACAAAAAAATTGATGCGTTCTGCGATGAATGTGCAGTAGGAGCATTAACACGGGAAAAATCAGAGATTATTGTGGATAAGGATTTATGTATTTTATGCTTTAAATGTAGCGAAGCGGCAAAAAATTATGATAATATTGAGGTAAAAGTATTCCGAGATAGATTTAAGAAAGTAAAAGGAGACCCATCCTCTGTGTGGAATGGTATTATGTTAAGGGTAACTGGAAAAGAAGGTAAAATTAAGGGGATTATGAGCAGAAGTCAAAACAAACTCGCCGACGCTGTAGTGAGACTTATGGGCAAGGAATCCGAAGAAGGAGAAACCTAAATTATAAAGTCTTTATTTTTTACTTTTACTTATTTTATTTAAGTTTTATATAGTACAGATTTATTCAAGTGTAGTCTAAATCATTAAAATGTATAAAACTAAAAAATTAATAAATTAACAAACACAAATTAAATCACTATTCTTTTTACAAAATTAAATAGAAAATGTGAAAAATAAATGGGAAAAGGTTTTTCCTTTGGGTTATTTTACATTTGAATTTAAGATACCATTTGCACATTTACATAGTATTATCTTTTTGTCTTTTAGGCATCTTATGGGTAAGTTATGGATAATAATATCAAATCGAATAAAAAAATAAAATTGAATTTAATTATTATAACTAAAGAATTTAAGAATTCTGACACATTAAGATAATTATGGACTCCTCTAAGAAAACAGGTATTTTACAAATTGCCAATATTCTAACCCCTTTGTTATGTTTTTTAATCACGACTATCTTTTCAATTTTTAACCGTGAGGCTTTAGAGACCTTTGAATCAGGAGGAGACTCAAGTTTGGTTGATCCTATTGGCTTTGCCTTTTCGATCTGGTTTCTTATATTTTTTTTTCTGGCAATATTTCTTATATATCAGTCAAAGGACATATTCAAATCCCCCCAGGAAAAAAGGTCTATGCCATTTATTGATCAAGTGAGCATCTTCTTTATCGCATCTACAATTATGGCCACGTCATGGTATCTATTTTGGTCTTATCGGATAATTTGGATGTCAACCTTAAGCATGATTTTATATCTAACTTTTATCATCCTTGCTTACCTTCGTTTGAATATTAACCTCGAAAAGCGTTCGAAAGAAGAATACATTTCCTTAGTAATTCCATGGAGTTTATATGCAGGCTGGGTCACTGCTGCCACTATCGTATCAATCACCACCTTTTTCGAAAGTATTAATTTTAACAAGCCCCCTTTCTTGTTTTCTGATGAGGGTTGGGCGGTGCTTGTTCTAATCGTCGTTATTATGATCTATTCGATGGTTTTAATAACTCGCAACGATTATATTTATGCTGCGGTGGGAATTTGGGTTTTTTTAGGAATTATTTTTGAAAGATTATCAGCCCGAATCTTAGTCATTGAGGTTATAATTGTATCTATGATTGGGATTATTATTTTGGGTTTGCTAAGTGTCTATAAATTTATTAAATGATCAAATAGGGAAAATTTCCACTTTGCTTTTTTAGAAAATCCCCTCGCCAAGGGGTATGCTGTTTGCATAAAAACTAAAACATTGAAAAAAAAATTAATTCTCATAGTCGATTACGTTAATTTCGTGAAATTCGATAAGCTTTCCGATTTTAACATGTCGCATGTTGTCATCTTTATCATAAATTCTTCCAAAAACCCATTTACATTCTTTGCAATATTCGAAATCTTTTATAATACTAATTTGGCATTTTTCATTTAAATACTCTCAATTTCATATTGGAATAAAATTGGAGATATGAGTTAAAAAATGTACCCAAAAAAAGCGAAAAGTGTTTATACTCTCCATAAAACTGCTTTTATGCATTCAAAGATCGGAGACTATGAGCATGCTCTTGAGATTTGTATGAATGCGGCGAATATTGAGCCTAACAATGCCATGTGCTGGAATAATATCGCAATGTGCCATACATTTATGGGCAATTTTTACAATAAGAAAAATGCTACCTTTTTAAATTATCACCCCGGTCCTGACGAGTTAGCATTCGAGCGTTATTTAATTGCCAGCTCGCAAAATGAGACCATGTTATATGAACAAATCCAGAAAATTAAAATCGCCGCAACCAAGATTTTTGCTGAAATCAACGCCCACCCCGACTCGTATGAGCTTGTTTTGCCCGATATCCTTAAAGACTATGAGTTTATGTACTGGGAGAACATTTTAGATTTTACCCGGAACTATTTTCAAATTCAAATTCCCGTGAAAAATTTAGCTCGTCCTGTCCATACCTCTCATAGGACTCAGAAGCCCTCAATCGTTTCTAACGATATCCAGACGGCTATTTTACGGGAACTGGAATATGTAAAAAAGGTTAATATGCATATTGCCAATGAATTTATTAAACTGTTGCATGTATATCGCGAAAAGAAGGTAAATGCCTCTCATTTAGATATAAATCAGATGTACCACCCTCAACGACTCTATTTATATTTGCGCACTCATCATTGGAAAGAAGGCATCGATCCGCTGTTTTTCTCGTGGTTGGCCCAAATGAAGCTTACCAGCTATCAGCTCACTCAGAAGGACAGAAAGGATTTGGCAACCATTTGTCACACTTTTGGGATAGATCTGAAGGAATGCTTGCCTTGTAAAGAAGAAAAAGCCGTATCGTCAGCTCCTTTAATAACTCCTAAAAATAATGTTGCTTCTTCCACTCAATCTCAAGCAAATAAAGGCAACCATGCCATACCCCCTGCCAAAGATTTTGAGAAGTATAAAGCGTATGTATTCAAGCGCTTGCAGCAGATTGAGGAATTGCTTGCCACAAAATGAAAAAATCTTTTTTCTTTATATATGTAGATTTGAACTATATTCAAAAGGCACAAGAGAATTATGAAAAAACCGCAACTAATTACCTATCAGAATTTCAGGGATATCACCCAAAAATATGTGAAATATTATTCTTCATTTACAAGCGATACGGTAAGGCTCAACATTATCGACTATCCGCGCTTGAAGGACCATCTTATAGAGCATTACAATGAGGAGGAGATGCAATGGATTTTTAACCATTATCCCTATACCCTCAAATTAGCGACACGGGAGGGCGAGGTAAAAGAATTTATGAGGGATAATATCAGGCAACATTCTACAATATGGGTAGTAACGCGTGGAGGCAAAAAGATGGTGTTTATCAATAGAGCAGAGGGGGGAATTTTTAGTATAAAAGAAATGAAAGTGCTCCGGGATTTAGATGACACCTTGTTAGACTATACCGAGTATGAAGAGTACTTGTTTGATGATTTTGTGGCCTTGCGCACTCGATTGTTTTGCGAGTCGATTGAAAAAAATTTCCAAGGTAGAACGTATACCCCTAACAATGCCTCACAATCTCTCGTAGAAAAAATCGCAGATATCTACAGATATTATGAAGATTCCGTAAGTATTGATGAGGGGTTAAAAGAAAGTGACGGTATCGTGCTGATCCTTACACATTTTAGCTTCGTGGAGGTTCATGACGACAAGACCATTGGAATCGCGTTTCGAGTAGATACCCTCCCGAATCTGGCAGCCACCCAAATCATGAAATTGAAGGAAATTGAGCAAATTAAACACATTTCCATTTACGAGAATTTTTATGTCAATAAGAGCGGCGAATTTTTGTGGAATCCTCAAGTAAGAGTAGAAGTAAATGAATCGTAAATTTGTATATAAGCATTTGCACCAGAAAGAAAAGGTTGAAAAGATATTGGTATTTATTCTTTTTATTTTCTTCCATTATAACGCCACCCCGCAATTTGCACAATGTCTATCGTCTGAATTAACAGCAGAACCGCAATTAAAGCAATAATGATGCCCTACATTTTGAACTGGTACATTTTGAACTGGTACATTTTGAACTGGTACTACAGTTTGGAATGGTATTATGTTAAGAGTTACTGGGAAAGAAGGTAAAATTAAAGGGATTATGAGCAGAAGCCAAAACAAACTCGCCGACGCTGTGTTAAGATTAATGGGAAAAGAGGTTGAAGAAGAAGAGACCTAAATTATAAAGTCTTTATTTTTTACTTTTACTTATTTTATTTAAGTTCTAGATTATACAGATTTATTCAGATGTAGTCTACATCATTAAAGTGTACAAAACTAAAAGATTAATAAACTAACAAACACAAACTAAATCATCATTTTTTTACAATTAGAACCAATCTAAAAAAAAATAAAAAAATATATAGTGGTTGATGAAAAATGGCAAAAAGAGTCGCCATAAATGGCTTCGGGAGAATCGGAAGGAATTTCTTTCGAGCCGTAATGAGCAATTGGAAGAGTGATATTGATATCGTTTCGATCAATGATTTATTCGAACCTAAATATTTAGCTTATGTATTAAAATACGATTCCGTATTTGGAAGATATCCTGGCACAGTGGAAGCTAAAGAGAAGGCTCTTGTCATAGATGGAAAAGAAATTCCTATTACTGCTGAAAGAGACCCTGCTAATTTACCTCATGGAAGCAATGGTATTGACGTAGCTTTCGAATCAACAGGATTTTTTGTGAATAGAGATGGGGCTTCGAAGCATTTAACAGCTGGTGCTAAGAGAGTTCTAATTAGTGCTCCCGCAGTCAATCCAGACATAACTGTTGTATTAGGCTGTAATGACGATAAAATAACGACCGAACATAAAATAATCTCGAATGCGTCTTGTACCACTAACTGTTTAGGACCAGTAGTGAAGGTCTTACAAGATAATTTTAAGATAGTAAGTGGTATTATGACTACGATTCACTCATACACAGGTGATCAAAAAACGGTAGATACGGCGAGAGCAGGGGATCCAGTTAAGATGATTCGAGGTCGTGGCGCGGCTATGAATATGATTCCTACATCTACAGGCGCAGCAAAAGCTATTGGATTAGTATTTCCAGAATTACAAGGAAAACTCGATGGTATCGCTATAAGAGTACCTACTCCAGACGGTAGCGTCGTTGATTTAAAAGCGGTCCTCGAAAATGTTACAACAGCAGACGAAATCAATATAAAGATGAAGGAAGCTGCCAATGGAGCTTTAAAAGGAATTCTTGAATATACCGAAGATCCTATAACAAGTTCTGATGTTATTCGCAATCCTCATAGTTCAGTTTTCAATGCGCTCTGGACTAAGGCTATCGGCAATCAAATCAGCGTTCTTTCTTGGTATGATAACGAATGGGGTTATTCCAATAGATGCGCAGAATTAATCGTAAAGAAATTATGATCTTAATATAATATTTTTTTTTATTTTCTTTGTTCATTTTATTATTTCCAATTATTAATTATTAGTTAGAGAAATAAATAAAAGGTACTTAACCCTCTAGCATAGTGTTGAGTGATTATAATGGTCCAACAAATTAATAGAGTATTTATTAAATTCAAGGATGTTTTTGCGGGAAGACAGGAAGAATTAAGAAATTTTATTCTTAAACATTTTGAAAAAGATTTTAAGGAACGAATTGTGGAAAAAATTGAGAGGATTGATGCTACAAAAAAAATTAAGACGTCTGGTTTTAGAAATAATTTATCATCTTGGCGAGATTCTAATAGAAACATAATTATAAGTACCTGTCTGCTGATTAATGACAAGCAAAAACGCTATGACTATAAATTTATTTTTCTGAAAGAAAAATTCCATTCGGTCGATATTGAAAGAATGAAAAAGGCCTTAAGTGAAGTCGATAATCTTAGAGAAAAGCTTAAATTAAAGGTTGCTGTAGTAAAGCTAGATTCTGCAACCAAATTAGCTAAACAAATAAATATCCCCATATATATGGAAGAATTATCAGAAGTAAAAGAAGAAATCACTATTATAGAGGAAAATTATAACAAAAAATTAGATCATTTAGTTGAAAGCCTATCGATTCATAGAGAAAATAATACTATTAATGAAGCCTTAAAAGACTGCGATGAAATAATAGAGATTTCGAATACCATTAATAGAACTGACCTCATGGAAAAATATAATCAAATTACAAATAGAATCATGAATGAAATGATTGCAGACAAGGAAAAACGCGAAATGGCTTATGAAAAAATTCTTAATTTAGAAACTCAAATGAATAAAAATCGCGAACGTAAAAATCTAACTGCAGCAATTACATACTGTAAAGAAATAATTCAAATTGCGAAATCGAATGAAAAAATTGACTTAATTGAAAAATATAATCAAATTTTAGACCAGCTTAAGAATGAGAAAATAATTCTAGAAGATAAAGACAAAGAGTTAATGACAGAATTAAAAGAATTAGATGAACAAATAGAATTTACTCTTGCCAATGATAAACTAGAAGTGGCTTTGAATTACAGCGAAAAATGCCTTCAGATTTCAATAACATTGGAAAATGATGATTTAATACAAAAATACCAATTTATTTCAGAGAGGATTCAAAAGCGGATTATTAATGTTGCGGAACAACATAATAAATTTTTAACTGAATTAGAGGAGTTAGAATTAAAAATAACCACAGAAAGAGAAAACAATAATTTAGATGTCGCTTTGGGTTTTTGTGAAAAAATTATTCAATTATCAAGATCACTTAATCGAATTGATTTAATGGATAAATATTCAGAGATTTTAACACAAATCAAAAACGACATTGAAAATCAAAAAATTACTAATGAGAAATTCGAAGAGTTAAAACTTATTATAGAAAAATTGAACAAAGAAGGATTAGATGCTCTATATGGTAATAAATTAGTAGAAAGTCTCAGAAAATATAAAAAAATAAAAGATCATTTAATTAGATATATTGAATAAAACTCCTTATGCAAATATTTAAACTCTTCAAGAGTGAATGAGATTAAATTTTCAAAATACAAGCATAATGCTTTTAAATCCTTCTATATTTTAATTTAAACATGGATTTAAGCAGTGCAAAACCTATAGAGATAAAAGATAAACCTTTGTTTGATGACTATTTTAAGAAATTTCCCCCTGAAATTTCTGAATTAACTTTTACCAATCTCTTCATATGGCGAAATCATTATGATTTTTTGTTTACTGAGTGGAAAAATCATCTGATAATTTTCTCGGAGAACTATTTTAAGAAATATAATACCTGTGCTATAAATCCAGATAATGTGTTTTTATTACCTCCAATAGGGCAAAACCCAAGTAAAATTATAAGAGAACTTTTTGATGCTGTAAAAGATATAGAAATACATCGAGTACCCGAAGTTATTACTGAAAAGATCAATGATAATGATGCATTAAACGATTTAAACATCGAGATTCTAGAAGATCGGAATAATTGGGATTACGTTTACGATAAGGAGGCAATAATCAATTTAACGGGAAATAAACATCGGCAAAACCGAAGATGGTTGAATAAGTTCTTAGAGAGTTATAATTATGAGTTTAATCTATTATCAGATGATTGGATTGATAAATGCAAAGAACTTCAGCTTGAGTGGTGTATAATGCGAGGTTGCGAGGAAGATGAAAGCTTAGCGGATGAAAATATTGCCATTAATGAAGCTTTGGATAATTTTAGTGAATTGAAATATAGAGGAGGTATAATTTGTGTTGATAATAATTGTGCTGCGTATACTTTTGGCGAAATGCTAAATCCCAATACGTTAGTAATTCATATTGAAAAAGCCCATATGGAGTATGAGGGCTCTTATCAAGCTATAAACAACTTTTTTTTGAAGAAATGCTGTGATAATGCTATTTTTGTTAATAGAGAGCAAGACCTGGGGTTACATGGTCTAAGAAGAGCAAAAGAATCGTATAAACCTTCTCGAATGGTAAAAAAAAGTATTTTATATCAGAATAAAAACTAATTCTCTAGGCTTTTAAATGCCTAGAAATTGCTAAACGATATCTCAAAAATGTTAACTTAGGAAATAAGCATTTATTAGCATTTTCTTAACTTTAAGAAAGTTATTTAACTTCTTCCTTCTTCACTTTTGTTCTCATGCCAAATATAAATCGGGTTACGTTGTTTGTTTTGATTAATTCGCATAGTAAAATAATTATGAACAGCGATGAGGTGGAAATAACTAGAAATTTAATTCCCCAAATTACTTCCCATTGAAGTACATAAAATCCAATCATAATTATTACTGTCAGGTGTATGATATACATAGGTAAAACGATTTTACTAAGGTAGGTTATTAAAGAGTTTTGTTTGGTCAAGTATTTCCTCCCATAACCATAAATAGCAATCAAACAACACCAACTACTAAATGAAAAAAGTGTGTAATATGTTACATACCACACCAATAAGATTATCCCCTGCATTGGAATTATTATTATAAGAAAAAACAAGATTAAGAAAAAGCACGAAGTGATAATCGATAGTACTAGAGCTAACTTTTTATTACTATCAATCGAGTTCTCGAAACGAATATCCCTTATAATTAAAAAACCAAATATAAAGATTGTAAGATAGAAAAACACATGTGCCAAATCATCTATGATGTATTTATTATAACCAGGAAAGATCCATCTGAGGCTAACGTTTATTATTATTAATGGTAAGGCAAATAGAAAAATCTTTTTTCCTTTCCCATAATTGTTTGCTATTGAAGAGATTTGCTGCTTTCCCTTATCTTTTTTAAATCTTAAAAATAGGGGTAGTGCCACCAGCGAGAATAGAGTTAAATACGCAATAAACCACAGGTGATACCAATCAATAGTTCCTATCTCAAAATAAAGAGGGTAAAATTCAATAAACGTCCCATTAAAGTTTTCTTGATTATATCTTGTGTCACTCCACCACGCAAGTCGCTCGAAATAAACTATAGGTGGGATAACTATGAATATTCCGAAAATTAATGGGATGACTATCCTTTTAACGCGTTCCTTTAAATATTCCGTACCAGTCCGAAAATTCAAAGAATAAGATGTACTCATTCCCGCTAAAAAGAAAAAAAGGGGCATATGAAATATATCGATAAACAAAATGACGAATAACAATTCGACACTTAACTCTTCATTTTGAATAAAATAACCCGTACCCCAAGTAAAAAGGAACGCTGTATGAAAAAATATTGTTAATATTGTGGCAAATACTCGTAATGCGTCTATATCATTACGACGAACTGGTATATTTTCAATATTTTCTTCGATGTTTTTGTTATTTTCTGTCATTTTACTTTACCATCCTATCCATATGTTCAAATAAAATGTTTAATATATCATATTTTTAAATTATTGTTTATTATTGTTTATTATTTTTTATTATTTTTTATAAAATAAGATTCAGTTTTATTACTCGAAAATTAATATCTTCTTTTACTTTATTATAAAAAAGAGTGATTTATAGACTAATTCCTATATTTTTTGTATGTTTGAATCTTTTTTTTCTTGATTGATTAATATAATTAGGATCTACGCCTCCAAGTTGCAATTTTATATAATTTGTAACATTTTCGTTTTTTTTTCTATACACAAAGTATAGGAATTAATCGATTTATATCGCAAATAAAGAAAAAAGAAATTAAAATCGAAGTTCTTGGTTTATACGATAATTTAGCGAATGAATTTACCATTATTTCTCTATAGTAACTGTTGGACCTGTTGCATATTTTTGTAATGCTTTTTCATCAAGTTCTATACCCCAGCCCGGTCCCTCAGGTAACTTAGCCGTTCCTCCACTATAATCAAGGGGCTTGACAATCAGATCGTCTTCCATCATTTCCTGGCCAAAAAGTTCAGTGGCATGATCAATTGAATAATATCGTCCTGCATGAAGATGTATGAGCATGGCAGAGGCTATTCCTAGTGGTTCTTTATGTATCATAACTTCCAAACCTCTACATCTTGCATAATCTATTGCTTTAAGCGCTTTAGTAACTCCAGCTGGGCGATCTGATTGTATCCCAAGGACTCGAACAGCTCCCAACTCGACTAGAGTAATAAAATCTCTTAAAGAAAAAAAACCTTCATGATTCATTAATGGTGTATCCACTCTATTTTGCACATGTGCCATGCCTAGGTAATCATCAGTGCGAACGGGTTGTTCTGCAAAATCAATACTAAAAGGCTCTATAGCTTTGATTGCTTTGATCGCTTCAGAAGGAGTATATGCTTGATTATAATCAACACGCAGTCTAATCTCATCTCCGAGCGCGCGCCGTATTTTCTGACAAATCTCTACATCTTTTTGAATACTTAGTCCAAGTTTCAACCTAAAAGTTCGAAATCCTTTTTTGTAATAGCTTCTAACCAACCCCCTCATTAACGTAGGAGATCCAAGGGGTATGAGGGCGGCTAGTGGTATTTCATCCACATTTTGACCACCTATTAGACAGCAAACTGGAAGGCCCGTTATTTTACCCATAAGGTCATAACATGCCATATCTAATACTCCTTTAGCTTGTTCGTTTCGAGCTACATTATTATCCATTTTTTGATTGATTTTTCCAATATTAAAAGGACTTTCGCCTATTACATACCTTGCTAATCCTCTTTTAATAATATCTATCACTTGACCTGGAGTTATTCCACTTTCAGGTAACCATATAGACGATTCCCCTAATCCCACATTTTCCTCATTAGAAATTAATTTTGCGATAACAAAATCTGCGCCAAGCCACTCTTCTTCAGAAGGATGTACCATCCCTATACCGCCTTCGCTTTCTCCCATTGCCTTTGTTGCGATCTCTTTAAAAGGAACATACAAAGGAGTCAGCTCAACCCTAACAATTTTTTCTTTCATATTAATCAAATCGATATATTAGTAAATTGATTATTATTGTTTTTTAAATATAAAAGATTTTTCTATCAATTCTGCTGAACAATTCTCGAAAATTTCTGTTATTAATTAACGAAATTGGCGAGGTCTACATCAAACAGCATAAAGCAAAAAATAAGATACTACCCTGTAATAAATTTGTAGGAATTACAGGGTCACCTTCTTTCATTTTATCACCTTTCATAAAACTAGGTTAAGTTTTCTAATTTTTTAATAAAAAAACTAAATAAAAAAAATTTATATTTTGAGTTTCATCAATTTTTCTCTGATGATCTTTGACTTCTCTGGCGTGATATCGTAAAATTTCCAAAAAATTATTAATCCAATGGTCATGATAATAGCAGGTATCACTCCAAAGAGGAGTAAAATTCCAATATTGGCTAATGGAGTTTGTTCTTCTGCAACTTCGACAAAGCCTGTGAGTTCATGCACAGTTGCAAATAAAACTGCTATGATTACCCTTGATAAATTACTCATAAATCTTCTCAATCCCGAGTAAAATCCTTCTCGCCGAGTTCCAGTAATAGATATCGATTCATCAATTACATCACTATAAGTGGGAATATAAATCACCCAAAAACCTCCAATCGCTATTCCCCAGATGAATATTATAATTAGTAATCCCGTTAGATTAGTGACAAAACTAAGAATAAGAGTAATCAAAATACAGCCAATAGATGTATAAATCATCGTTTTGCGATTATCTTCCCCTTTTATTTTATAATATTTAAACCATATAGGAATACCTATTATAACTCCTAAAAGGAACATAACCATTATATACAGAACATCAGAAGCTTCTCCAAGTATGATAAATCGAATCCAGTATAAAAAGGATGCTTGAACCATCGCTGTTAATGTTATCCAAGCCATAAACAAAGCTAAAAATGCTATGAGAGATTTTCGCTTAAAAGCCGTTTTCAGAGTCTTGAAAAATGGTTCTTTTTCTTGCGTCTTATATATCGAAAGATATTGTTCCACAGTCTCTTTATCGTCCCTTATACCGGGAAGCATTAAAAAAAAGCAAAAGAAACAAATTATGACACAAATCAAAGCCACTAATGTGTATGATCCAATTTCTCCAAACACAATTATTGATGGTGGTATTAGGTTAGCAAAAACAACTCCAATAAGCCCTAGAAAAACGTAAATGCCCGATGCTTTTACACGCTCTTCGTTTCCTCTAAACTTATCTGGGAATAGTGCAAAATAATTATTTGAAAAAATCGTCTCACAAGTGTCAAAAAGACATAATGTAAAAACAAGCCAGCCAAAAATAACCCATGGTTGCTCTTGCGCATTAACATTGGGCGGTAAAAAGATGAGGAGAAATGTAATTAGCATAGGGATATATCCAATTATCATCCATGGAAACCTGCGACCCCATTTTTTTGTAAAACGAACCGGTTTATCACATAGGTAGCCGATAAAAGGATCATTAAGAGCATCCCATAAAGCATAAATTACTAAGGCCAATCCAGTCATCCATGACGCTAGTCCGACTTCGACTTCATAAAAATAGAATAACATGAATACAAGAATGCCCTGTGTAAATTCATAAACATATTCCCCCATACTATAAGACCCCATTATCTTTTTGGAATGTCCTATTCCTGAAATTTCATTACTATCTTTGATATCGCTCATTTTAATAATTACTCGCTTAATTACTAATTTTTAGAAGTTTTTTAATTATAATTCGTGTTTTTTATGTATAAGTTAGAAAACAATTTATAAATTTTGATTAATTTGAACTCATTCCTACAAAAGAGTAAGTTCTAAAAGAAAATGAAGATTTAT
>JAHQWS010000272.1 GCA_029856295.1 Promethearchaeia archaeon | reverse complement strand
ATATTATGCAATTAGCCTTTTTTAGAATTAGTTAATGAAATATAAAATCTGAACAATTTGAAAATGAAAAAAAAAGAAATATAAATGTTATAAATATTAGTTAAGCTAGAACTAACTGGATGTAATTTTAAGCATTAGGATTTTCTATGATCGTTGCTACTCCTTGACCTCCTCCGCAACAAGCATTTGCACAGCCATATTTAGCTTTCTTGTCCTTTAAGATTCGTGCAAGAGTACCGGGTAATCGAATCATTGTAGCACCAAGAGGATGTCCGATTGCTGTAGCTCCTCCCATAACGTTGACTTTTTCTTCAGGAATATTAAAATGTTTCATACAGTTTAAAGTTACGATGCAGAATGCCTCATTTATCTCCCAATATTCAATATCCTCAGCGGTTAACCCAGCATGCTTTAAAGCCATCTCTGTCGCAGGGACAGGCCCTCTACCCATTACTGATGGATCAACTCCCGCCCAACCAATAGATACAATTTTAGCCATTGGTTCGAGACCTCTCTTTTCAGCCTCTTTGGCTTCCATCAATAGAGCAGCAGTAGCTCCCGCATTAAGAGGTGAAGAATTTGCAGCTGTAATTACACCTTCTTTAGTTCCTTCCCTTTCAATATAGCCTTGTCTACCACCATTCTTTTCTAAATAGAAAGGTTTAGATAATCGAGATAATGTTGCAACCTTTTCTAAGGTAGATCTTCTCGCAGCCATATCTCTATCAATCATCATTGGTTCTTCAATATTTCCTTCAGCATGCCCTTCTATAGGAATAATTTCTCCTTTAAACCAACCTTTTTCTTGATTATCTATAGTTAAATTATGAGCTCTTACACCAAATTTATCTAAATCTTCCTTGGTAAATGCAGGAACTTCTTGTTCATAAAGCTTTTGTGCCGTTTGGAGCATGTTAATAGCAGTCATTAAATCGTACTCAGGTCTATACCATTTATTTTTCTTATTAACCATCCCCAAGTTAGGACTAATATGAGTATTCTGCATTGAAACACGAGTCATATGCTCCACTCCTGCTGAAAGACAACATTTACTTAAGCCCGTCATAATTTCCATGATACCAACATGCATTCCACTACCTGCAGATCCACATTGTCTATCAACAAATAAAGCAGGGACTTCAACAGGAAAGCCAGCCAAAAAAAGTGGTAATCTTCCTCCATATGTCCAATTCTCGAAAACCCCCATAGCTGATCCAATAGTGAATTCATCAATATCCTTTTTCTCAATTCCCTTGTCAGCTAATTTCTCGTCAAAAAATTTCATTAGTAATGTAGCAGTTAATTCATCGCTTCTAATCTCTCCAAAAACGTCTCTCTCAGGTTGCTTTGGTCGTGAACGAGAAAAGGCTGTTCTGGCATAATCAATTAACCATACTTCATTTAATTCTACCATTTTTAATCATCACTTTTTATTTTTTTTTTTATTAAATTTATAGTTTTTATAAGTAAGTTATGAAGTCTTCAAAAAATATTAAAGTTTTTGATAATTGGATAGCCGAAAATAATAACGCACATTTTTTGCTTAAGTATTTTTTTTTAAAAATTGTTAAGAAAAGACTAGAATTCTTTTTATTTTCCAAATATTTAGTTTAATTATGTCAATTTCAAACAAAGCTAAAGATGAGAAACCATTGATTTCAATAATAGCTGGTAGTGAAAACGATAAGGAAGTGTATATGAAAGCAGAAAATGTCTTAAAAGAAAAAAATATCTCGTATGACCTTCAAATTATATCTGCACACCGAGAACCTGATAAATTAGACGAATACATAAAAAGCTGTGAATCTTTGATATATATCGCGATTGCCGGATTGTCTGCAGCCTTACCAGGAGTTATCGCGTCAAAAACTGATAAGCCTGTTATTGGTGTTCCCGTGAGTTCTAAATTAGGTGGCTTAGATGCGTTATTATCTATAGTGCAAATGCCTCCAAGGATTCCCGTTGGATGTGTTGGAATTGACAGAGGTGAAAATGCTGCTTATCTTGCCATTCGAATTCTTAATTTATTAAAAAAATAGAATCTAATAGGGTTATTATGAGTGAAAATTTAATTGAATTAGGAAAAAAAACCGCAGCCGAAAAAGCAGTAGAAGAAAACGTTAAAAAAAATATGATTTTAGGAATTGGCAGTGGTTCTACTGTGGTATATGCTGTAAAAAAAATAGCAGAACTAAATAAAGACAACGATTTAAACTTGAAATGCATTCCTACTTCTTTTCAATCTTATCAATTAATTGTGGAAAATGGATTTAACTTAGTATCTTTAGATCAGTACCCTGAAATAGACTTAGATATTGATGGAGCAGATGAGATTGATAAGAAACTCAACTTAATTAAAGGTGGGGGAGGTTGCCTCGTTCAGGAAAAAATTATCGCATCAAATTCAAAGGAACTGATCATTATAGCAGATTATAGGAAAAACTCAAAAAATCTTGGTGAAAATTGGAAGAAAGGAGTACCTATTGAAGTAATTCCTATAGCATATGTCCCAATCATGAAAAAACTCGAGAAATTAGGGGGCAAACCGGTTTTAAGAATGGCTCAAGCGAAAGCAGGTCCCTTGATAACTGACAATGGAAACTTTATTATTGATGTAGACTTTGGCATAATCGAAAATCCTTCAGAAATAAATGAGAAAATTCTTAAAATTCCGGGCGTTATTGATACCGGCTTCTTTATTGGAATGACTTCGAAAGCCTATATTGGTTTAGAAGATGGGAAAGTCCTAATTCTTAAGAAATAAATTTTCAATTTGAAACAAAAAAAATAAAAAAATTAATGATTAGTATTCTGGTCTGTAGTCATAGCTATAATCCTTTCTACTTCTCTTGTAAATAATTATAAGTATTATTATACCAATAAATCCAATTACGGCCAAAATAATAAGAAATGTTGTTAGATCAATAATAGTAACCGTTGACTTTCCATCATCATCGCCATCAACTTCACCTGGGGAGGGTATTCCTATTGCCTTAGCGACTAAGAAATATTTACCATCATGAGTAGCGGTAAAATTTATTTGCTCGTCCTGACCAGTTCCAGATGATATGCTTGAAACAATTAAATCGGGTTCTCCCCATTGTTTGAACGTGTAGTTATAC
>JAHQWS010000270.1 GCA_029856295.1 Promethearchaeia archaeon | reverse complement strand
GCTCAGCCTTGGTCAAATGGGGATGTATTTCCGGCAGGTAATTCTTATGGTGGAACCACCGCCGAATTAGTGGCAGTATCGAATCACCCTGCCGTGAAAGGAATCGTAATTATGCATAATGAATTAGATCCATTCTTGGATATAGCTTTTCCCGGAGGTGTTTTTAATGAATGGTTTGTAAAAGCTTGGGCTCATTTTAATGAGTGTTTAGATCACAATTCCAAGAAAGGACTTGGGCTTTTAGCAATGCTACTATTAAAAGGCGTGAAACCAGTTGAGATTGATAATGATAAAACGTTGTTAAGAGAGGCCATTAAACAACATACTTCAAATTTAAATGTATATGAATCAGGTAAAGAGTTAGTATTCCGTGATGATCAATGGGAAGATAAAACAATAAAATATTTCAGTGTATATAGATATATAAATGAAATAGAACAGTCGAACATAAAATTATTTTACTGGGGATCATGGATGGATGGGGGAACGTCCACTGTAGTATTAGAAAGCTTTTTAACTTTTAAAAATCCATTTATAGGAATCATAGGAGCTTGGTCGCATGGGGCAATATGGTATGCAAGTCCCTATACCTTTTCGAAAAAAGAAGTTATTCCGAATTATGAGTTCCAGTTTGAGGCTATGGTACGGTTCTTTGATGCATGTATTAAGGGAAAAATTTCCTCTGAAAAAACACTCTATTATTACACTATGGGTGAAGAATTATGGAAAAAGACAAATATCTGGCCTCCTTTAGGACAAACAAGAGTGAAATGGTATTTCTCCGAAAATAATTCTTTATCTGAAACTAAACCAACTGATGAAATTGGTTTTGATGACTACACAATTAATTTTAAAGCTACTACTGGTAAAAAATGCAATCGGTGGTATACTCAATTAGGGGGTTCCAATGTGATTTACAAAAATCGAGCTAAAAAAGATGAAAAAGCATTGACATATACGAGTTCCCCTCTGGAAAATGATATAGAAATTACGGGGCATCCAATTATAACCTTATTCTTAACATCAACTCACAAGGATGGTGCTATTTTTGCCTATTTAGAAGATGTTGATGAGAGCGGAAATGTGTTTTTACTTACAGAAGGTTATTTTAGAGTAATTCATCGGAAAATATCTGATGAGGAACCACCATATAAAATCTTGGTTCCGTATCATACATTCAAAAAAGAAGATACGCTCCCATTAAAACCGGGAGAATTTGCTGAAATAACTTTTGGATTATTACCAACTTCCGTACTTATTCATAAAGGACACAGACTTAGAATCGCAATAGCTGGAGCTGATAAAGATACTTTTGTACGAATTCCAAGCGAAGGGAACCCAACAATTACGATTGAAAGGAATAGTAGGAATGCCTCTTTTATAGATCTTCCAATCATTATCCGTAAATAATCATATAAAGTGCTAATTCTTTTCATTTATTTCTTATTATTTAATTTAATCATATTCAGTGGAGGTTAAATCTTTAAATGAAATAAAATTGGACTATTTATTATGGTATCATTACGAATGTTCTATTCAAAAACACCTAAAATTAAAGATAATAATGGTAAAATCAAACCAAATAGTGTTGCCTCCTTAAAAAAGGTAAAACTAGGAGGACTTGATCAGTGGATAATTATTCGTGGGCATGATAAGGACAATCCGATTTTCTTATTTTTGCATGGCGGCCCCGGTAGTATTGCGGGTCCATATGCCTACAAATTTCAAAGGGATTTAGAAAAACACTTTATAGTAGTCAATTGGGACCAAAGAGGTGCTGGCAAATCATATTCTAAGAAAGTTCCAAAAGATAGTATGAAGATTGAGCAATTTTTATTGGATACCCATGAATTAATCCAGTTGCTATTAAATCGATTTAATCAGAAAAAAGTTTATCTAGTGGGCCATTCATGGGGAAGTATTTTAGGAACGTTAGTCGTTTCACGTTATCCAGAACTTATTCAAGCTTATATTGGCATTGGACAAGTTGTGAATATAGTAGATAACGAGAAGGTTTCTTACCAATATACCATTGATCAGGCTAAAGAACGAGGTAATAAAAAAGCGCTTAAACAACTCAAAAAACTTGAACCCTATCCTGAAAAGGATATCAACGATACAAAAGCTTTACGAAAGCAAAGAAAATGGCTTAAAAAGTTTGGTGGAGTTATGCATAATGGAACAAGTTGGTGGCCATATATTAAGATTGCCCTCGGGTCTCCGGAATATTCACTTAAAGATATGATTAAATTTATCGGAGGGATGAAATTTTCCTTAGAAACCATGTGGTCACAACTATTCGAAATTGACTTTCCTAAGCAAATACCCGAATTAAAAGTACCCGTCTACATTTGTATGGGGCGATATGATTATAATACACCTTTCGAACTTGCGGAGAAATACTTCAATCAATTAAAAGCTCCAAAGAAAGAATTTATCTGGTTTGAGAATTCTGCTCACATGCTAAATTCTGAAGAATCTGAAAAATTTAACGAAATCCTCATAAACGTAATCTTACCAGAAACAAATACTTAGGTGATATTAAATTGAATGATAACAATAAATATGCAAAAACTATAAGTTTAAGAGATGGAAGAACCTTAGGATATGCTGAGTTAGGAAATTCTAATGGAAAGCCGGTTTTTTATTTTAATGGTTTTCCGGGATCAAGATTAGAAGCAAGAGCCGGTGAGGAAGGTATAGAGAAAAGTGGCATCCGTCTAATTTCTATTGATCGACCGGGAATAGGGCTCTCAGATCCAAAACCAAAAAGGACTTTTTTAGATTGGCCCGATGATGTAATGGAACTGGCCGATGCTTTAAATATCGAGAAATTTGCAGTTATCGGGATTTCTGGAGGAGGCCCATATTCTTTAGTGTGTGCATACAAAATACCTCCAAAACGGCTAGTTGCCGCTGCAATTTGTGGAGGGATGGGTCCACTTGAAGCGGGGACAGAAGGTATGAAAAAAAGCAATCGTGTTTTGTTTACTATAGCTAAAAAAATGCCATGGCTTCTAAGATTCCTAATGTGGTTTGGTTTTAATAGAAAATGTAAAAGCGTTGAAGACGCTCAAGAACTTCTATTAAAAAATTTAGATGATTTTCCAGAAGCAGATCAAAAACGGTTTCAAGATCCAAAGCTTAATAGACTTTTTGCGGAAGAAACATTTGAAGCTTTTCGTCAAGGATCTAAATGGGTTGCTCATGAATGCAAACTTTATGCCCGACCTTGGGGGTTCACACTGGAAGATATAACTCCTGATATTAAAGTATTTATTTTTCACGGTGAAATTGATGATCAAGTTCCCATTGGCATGGCCCGGTATATGGAAAAACGTATTCCTAATTGCGAAGCAATATATTTTCCTAATGAAACTCACTATGGGGCGGCCCTCAATCATATAGAAGAAATGGTTAGTAAGATATCTAATTTAATATAAATGTTATTTTGAGAAGCAAAAAAAGTTAAATAAATTGAAAAAATTATTATTTTTGATTTATTTTGGAATCTAATAATACTGAGATTGAAGAAAAAATCGAGAAAAGATATAGGAAATTTTCATTAAGAGAGTTTGGGGGAGCATTTGGAGATTGGGGTACTTTGATTCCATTTATTATTGGATTTGTTTTAATTGTGGGTTTTAACCCCGCCGGTATTTTTTTATGTTTAGGAATTACCAATATAATATTGGGAATAAAATATAACCTCCCTTTACCTGTTCAACCTCAAAAAACAATAGGAACTGTTGCGTTATCTCAAAAATGGACTCCATCGATGGTAATTTCAACTGGTTTCGGAACAGGGATCATTTGGACTGTTCTTGGGTTTTCTAAAAAACTGAATAAAATCGTTGAAAGAGTCCCAACAGTCGCAGTGAGAGGGATCCAACTGGGCTTAGGTTTGATTTTGGGTTGGGCTGCCATTTTATTATTCATCGATAATTTATTATTTGGAATCATTGCTGTTGCGATAATTCTAGTATTAATTAAAAATAAAAGAATTCCCTCAGCGATAATTCTCATGTTCATGGGATTTTTTATAATTTTTTATACAGGGGCAGTTGTCGCTTCAGATATTATATTTCAATTACCATCTTTCACATTTTATATCCCTAATTGGCAAGATTTAATAATAGGGATGTTACTCGCTGGAATTGCCCAATTATTTCTAACATTAACAAATGTTATGATTGCTACAGTAAGCTTAGCTAAGGATCTATTTCCTGAGAAAGAGGATGCCATTGATGCGAACTCATTAGCATTTAATATGGGTGCCATGAATTTGATTAATCCATTTATAGGAGGCATCCCACTATGCCACGGTTCAGGAGGTTTGGCAGCTCAATATGCTTTTGGGGCACGAACGGGAGGGTCGATGATTTTTGAAGGAATTCTAGAAATTATTCTTGGACTATTTTTTTCTCATGCATTATTTTTATTATTTACCACGTTTCCAAAAGCAATTTTAGGAGCTATGCTTCTCTATACCGCATTTTTATTAGGTAGGATTGCCTTTAAAGAATTTAATTTAAGAGCAATCCCTATCATAATAATTACTGCGATTCTATGTTTCTTTATTAATATAACAGTTGGCTTTATCGTAGGGTTAGTTTTATATTTAATATTTAAAAAAAGAATTGAAGAACCTAAAAACAATTCTTACGATTAAATACCACGAAATATTGGAAAAAAAAATGATGATTTTGTTAAGCTTTCTTTTTCTCCTCTCTCTCCTTTCTCTTTTCTACTTTTTTTCTTATAGGGCAATATAGAATACCAGACATCATAGTTCCAAGACATTGATTACAGCTAGTACAAAGTGCTGGTGAAAGATCACCTCCCATCCATCGGTTTGGAAGATCTGGTTCGTAAATAAATGGTCTACACATAGCTATAAAATCTGCGACTCCTTCTTGTAGAAATTTTTCCATTGTTACGGGATTTCTAACTCCTCCCATCAGAATTAATGGTTTATCTTTCATTATGGGTTTTAATCTTTTCACAGAAGGGAGAAAATAATTCTCATCTTCAGGAGATTTAACTACTACAAATGGATAAGAAGGAGTTGATTGATCAAAAATAGTATCTCCTGAACCTCCACTTGGTTCAATTGCATCATAGCCGGTATCTACAAGAATTTTCGCTATTTTTTCAGCTTCTTCTAGCGTAATTCCGCCCTCTACAAAATCTTGTGTTTGCAATTTAAGAAAGATAGGGAAATTTTTTCCGACTTCATCCCTTAGTTGATTGAAAATATCCACTAAAATTTTGGTTCGTCCCTCAACATCTCCTCCATATTCATCTGTTCTTTTATTTATATAGGGAGAGAGGAAATTAGAAAGTAGCCACCCATGACCGGCATTCAATTGCACCATATCATAACCACTCTCGTAGGATCTGACACCTGCTCTCACGAAATTGCTAATAACTTCTTTAATTTCTAGGTTTTTTAATTCTCGAGACGTTTTCTTGTTTATTTTATACAAATATGTTGATGGTGCAACCGGATTGAATCCCTGTCGACCAGCATGGCTAAGTTGCGGTGCAATTTTTACATCAGAGTATTCATGTACCGTTTCGACTAATTTTTTGTTTCCTGCGATGTAAGAATCATTATATAAACAGATTTGATGATTTCTGATATTTCTTCCAACTTCATCTATAGATGTTATTTCCGTAATTATTAGCCCTGTTCCTCCTTTAGCTAATTCGACATAGAAATTAATGAGCTCATCGGTAATATATCCATCATCAGAAGCCCCTGCAATTTGGGTAGCAGAACGTATGATTCTATTTTTTATTTCAACATTTCCAATTTTTTGAGGACTGAAAAGTGTTTTTAATTCTATTTTAATCATCTCTTAAACTTTGAATTATTATAATTTTTAACTTGAGAGAATTTAAAATTAATTATTATTTTTCCTTCTTATCAGAATGCTTTTAAAATTGCAAAAAAATAAAAATAAAAACAAACTGTGAGTGATTATGTCAATAAATTATGATAAATTTGTAAGAAAATACATCGAAACCAATCGGGAAATGTTAATAAATATCAGCGACCAAATTTGGGAATTTTCGGAGATGGGATTAGAGGAATATAAGTCTTCAGCACTATTGGTCAAAACTTTGAAAGAATCAGGTTTTATAGTTGAAGAGGGTGTTGCGGATATGTCTACTGCATTTACTGCTACATATGGCAATGGAAGACCTGTAATTGCAATCTTAGGTGAATATGATGCTTTACCCGGTCTAAGTCAAGTGGCTGAACCGGTACAGAAACCTCTAAAGGAAGGTACTCCGGGTCACGGTTGTGGCCATAATCTCTTAGGAACAGGTGCTTTAGGCGGTGTTTTAGCTGTCAAAGAAGCTATAGATGCGGGAGTTGCGAGAGGAACAATACGGTTTTATGGGTGTCCGGCTGAGGAGAGCTTTAATGCTAAAGGGTGGATGGCTGTAAATGGTCTTTTTGATGATGTTGATATTACTTTAACGTGGCATCCGGGATTTTTAAACATGTTAAATGTATGGTCCGCTTTAGCATTGAACTCGGTAGTCTTTAAATTCTATGGGAGAACTGCTCATGCTGCTGGCGATCCTCATAATGGTCGTAGTGCTTTAGATGCTGTTGAGCTCATGAATGTAGGTGTTAATTATCTTCGAGAACATATGATAAGTGATGCGAGAATTCACTATGTTATAACTAATGGTGGTATGGCCCCTAATGTCGTTCCGGAATTTGCAGAAGTATGGTATTATGTTCGTGCGCCTCAGCGCCATTTAGTTGAAGAGCTATACGAAAGAGTAGTAAATATTGCTAAAGGAGCAGAATTAATGACAGAAACTAAATTAGAAGTTGAATTTTTAAGTGGATGTTATAATCATCTTCATAATGAGATAGTTGGTGAAGTTTTATATGAGAGTATGAGAAACATTGGTCATCCTAAGTTTAATAAGCAAGAACGAGAATACGCTGAAGAAATACAGAAGACCATCAGCCCTAAATGGATGGATGCTTATACAAGATATATTCCAGCGGATTTTAGGGAATTAGCTACGTCTGTTTTGAGTCAACCTATAAATAACATGATAGTTCCAATCCTCGGTAAAGGTCAAAGCGCACCTGGTTCGACTGATGTAGCCGATGTGAGTTGGTTCACCCCTTTAGGAGAGTTTGGAACTGCCTGTTTCGTAATGGGTTCTCCAGGTCATTCCTGGCAAAATACCTCGACATCGGGAATGAGTATCGGCCATAAAGGAATGTTAGCAGCAGCTAAAGTATTAGCATTATCGGCGTTAAAATTCATGAATGATCCAGAATTAGTTGAAAAAGCACAAACGGAATTTAAAAAAAAAATATCAGAAACTCCATACAAATCTCCATTTCCAGAAGGATTTAAACCTCCCTATCATCGATTAAAAAAATCAACACAAAACTAATTTTTAAGCGCATTTAGGACGAATAAATTCAATATTAGGAGTTAATTATCTTTTATTTTTTTCTCTTTGTACTAATATTTCAATTTGGAAAATAAACTATAATTTACCGTCTATTAACATCGTTATATTTTATAATGGAAGAGACAAAAAATAAACAATAAATTTATTTAATTGAAGTGCACCTTGTAATTATAAGCCTAACTCAAATGTAAAAAATTATAAATTAAAATTACTATAATATTGAATGATTTTATGATATTAGGGAGTTAATAAATTAATCTTTGAATTTAAAATTAAAATGACTGAAGATCCATACAAAGCTAAAGATTCTGATAATAAAAAATATAGACAAGCAGAAGAAGCCTTAAGGGAATCTGAGGCGCGATACCGCAGTCTATTTGAAAATTCTCCAACATCACTATGGGAAGAAGATTTTACAGCTGTAAAAATCCATATAGATCATTTAAAAGAATCCGGGGTAAAAGACTTTCGAGTTTATTTTGATGAGCATCCTGAGGACGTTTCAAAATATGCCTCTCTTGTGAAAATCCTTGATATTAATAATGCAACTATAGAATTACTTGAAGCTAAGAATAAAGAAGAGGTTTTTGTGGGATTACCTAAAATATTTACTAAAAAAAGTTTAGATATTTTCAAGGAGGAATTAATAGCGCTTTCAGAGGGTAAAAGGACATTTGAATCAGAAGCTCCTCACTTAACCTTAAAAGGAAATGTGAAAAATGTATTTATAAAATTAACATTAATCCCCGAATATTCTAAAACTTGGTCAAAATTGTTTATTTCCATTACTGATATCACTGAACTGAAAAATATCGAAGAAGATTTAATAGCAAGTCAATCTAATTTAGAAACACTCTTTAATTCCATTTATGATTATATCTTCGTCCTTGATATGGAAGGAAACATTTTAAGAGTAAATCAAAAAGTTGTAGATCACATTGGCTATTCTGAAAAGGATATGCTAAATATGCATGTATTGGATTTTCATCCTCCAGAAAGGCGCAAAGAAGCAGCTTCAATTGTAGCGGATATGATTGCAGGTAAAACTGATTCATGTAATGTTCCTATACAAACAAGTGATGGCAAATTAATTCCAGTTGAGACAAAAATTTCTAAAGGTTTCTGGGGAAATCAAGAAGTTTTATTTGGAATCTCTCGAGACATTACCGAACGGATAAAAGCAGAAAAAAAAATAAGAGAATCTGAAGAAAAATTTAGAACTATAGCTGAACAGAGCCTAATGGGCGTAGCAATAATCCAGGATAACGTGGTAAAATATATCAATCAACAGCTTTCTAATTTATTGGGCTATCCCATTGAAGAAATGCTAAATTGGCAACCTGGTGAATTTTTAAAAACAATCCATCCCGACGATAGACAAATGATTTTAGAACAAGCAAAAAGGAGAGATGATGAATCTGAAACTGGAATAAGAAATTATGTAGCACGTGGTGTTCATAGAAGCGGGCGAATTATTTGGTTAGACGTATGGTATAAAACAATAAAATATCAGAATAGAAATGCCTTCATAACTACATACATAGACATTACTGAAAAAAGAAAAGCAGAAGAAAGCTTAAGAGAATCAGAAGAGAAATATAGATACCTTTTTGAGAATGCGCCATCCTCTATCTTATTAATTGATAGTAAGGGGACTATAAGAGATGTTAACCCTAAGGTAGTAGAACTAACCGGATATAAAAGAGAAGAATTAATCGGTAAGAATTATATTGAATTGAGTGACTCGGGTGAACCAATAGCTGAAAAATATATTCCAAGACTAATTAAAAGACTTGATAAATTAATTCAAGGGCAAAAATTACCCTCTATCGAATTAAAAATTAAAACGAAAAACGGCAAATTGTTATGGTTTAATTTTCAAACCAATGTCATAAACATAGGGGATGAAATATTTTTACAAACAATAGGGCATGATATAACAGAAGAGAGAAAGACTCAGGACAATTTAATTAAAGCTTCCAATCAAGCAAACTTTTATAAAGACCTATTTGCTCATGATATGAAAAATATATTGACCGTCATTTCAGGTTCGGCTGAACTTTACTCATTTTATAAAGATAACTCTGATAAATTGAAAGAAATAGACAACTTGTTTGATATGATAAGGGAACAAACAAATAGGGGAGCTCAATTAATTTCAAATGTACAAAAATTATCTACAATTGAAGAATCAAGAGTTACTCTAGAAAAAACTGATTTGAATAAGATTTTAAACGATGCTATTGAATTTATTCTTAGCAGCTATAAAAATAGAGAAATTAAGATAGATATTTCCGCTAAAGAAGCAAAATACTATGCTCAAGCAAATGAGTTACTTTTGGATGTATTTGAGAATATATTAATAAATTCAGTAAAACATAATGATAATCCTACTGTTGAGATTCAAATAAAAATATCTAAGGAAAAGCGCGCGAAAAAAAAATATTTGAAAATTGAATTTATAGATAATGGAATGGGAATACCAGATGCAAGAAAAGAGACAATTTTTCAGAGAGTTTCAAATCAACAAAGATCTACAATTGGAATGGGTATTGGATTATCTTTAGTTAAATTTCTAATTGATTCCTATAATGGCGATGTTTTGGTTGAAGATACAATCAGGGGCAATTACACCAAAGGAAGTAATTTCATCGTTTTTATTCCAGAAGCAATTTTGAGCTGAATTTTAATCTTTAAAATTTAATAGAATTTTCTCTTCAACTACCATTTTGTAATGGTTTCATCATTATTGTTCGTTCTTTTGATAAAAAATATAATTGAAAACATTACTTTATTAGTAGAAAACAAGATTTCTATATTATAAAGTAATAAAAATTTTAAGTCATTCAACAATTTTTTTGGATGATATAAATTCCTTAAAGTCGCAAGGGTTTTACTTATAGAATGCTCAAAATTCCAATCACATAAAAACAATGAAAGGAAAAAAAGAGTTAGAAGAAAAATTCAGAAGAATATTTGACGATTCGCCGATTGGAATTGAGCTCTATGATCGTAAAGGTAATTTGCTTGAAGTAAATAAAGCGAGCCTGAACATTTTCGGTATCTCTGACATTGAAAATATTTCAAACTATAAATTTTTTGAAGATCCGAACACACCAGAAAACATAAAGGAAAACCTAGAATTTGGAAAAATCTCTCGATTTGAAAAAATATATGATTTTGACCAAATTAAGAATTCAAATTTATATGAAACATCAAAATCAGGAAGAATTTTTCACGATGTATTAGTTTCACCACTATTTTTAAAAGGAGACAAGGAATTTAGCCATTTTTTAGTCCAAGTTCAAGATATTACCTTAAAGAAATTAGCTGAGCAAAAATTAAAAGAATCGGAAATCAAACATCGTCTGGCTTATAATAGAACAGATTTTTATAAAGATTTGTTTGCTCATGACATGAATAATATCCTTCATAATATCTTATCTTCAATCGAACTTTATTCACGTTGTCAAAAATATCCAGAAAAATTGGCTAAGGGAGATGATTTATTAAGCATCATAGAATCGCAAGCCAAAAGAGGCGCAAATTTAATTTTAAATGTCCAAAAACTATCTAAGTTAGAACAGACAGAATTTCAGACCGAAAAAACAGATATTTATGATCATTTAGAAAAGGCGATTAAATTTGTTAAAGAGAGTTTTCAAGATCGAAATCTAAATATATTAATTGAAGTTAAAAATGAAAATTTCCATGTGAGAGCAAATGAGCTACTTTTAGACGTATTTGAGAACATTTTAATAAATTCTGTGAAATATAATAATAATAATTCAGTATTGATAAATATTATAATTTCTAAAGAGATCCAAGACGAGAAAAAATACATAAAACTTCAATTTCTTGATAATGGAATTGGAATACCAGATTCCCAGAAAAAAACTATTTTTCATAGAAGTCATAGTAAGGATAGAACTCTAAAAGGTATGGGTATTGGATTATCCTTGGTAAAAAATATAATTTATAGTTATAATGGATCTATTATTGTTGAAGATAAAGAACGAGGAGACTACACTAAAGGAAGTAATTTTATTATTTATATTCCAGAAGCGAAAGAATCTCATTCTATTATCTAATTCAAAGCAAAGATTTATTAGACGATTTCTATGATTAAAATTAGTTTAATTCACCAAATCTTACTAATTTCATTCTATTTATGGGATAAAACATATATATAAAAAGTGCTATTATCATTACCATTTTAGCAATTTAAGAAGCAAAAAAAATGAGTTATAATCCCGAAGAAATAAGAGAAAAGTACAAGGAATTATTCGAGCATTCTTTAGATTTCATTTATGTAATCGATTCTAAGGGTAATATTCTTGATGCAAACGATATTATGTTAAAAAGACTAGAGTACAAAAGAAAGGAGCTTATAGAGTTATCCTTCAGAGCCTTACTTGATGAAGAAGATCTACGAAGAGCTGATAATAATGTAAAGGAATTTATAGAAACTGGACAACAGTCGAAATTTTCAGAATATAAAGTTAGAACTAAATCAGGAGACATTATTTATGTAGAAACTTTTGGCATCCCCTTAAGAAAAAATGGAGAGATTTATAGTATTTTAGGTATTGCAAAAGATATTACAGACCTTAAGAATGCCCAGGAAAGTTTAAAAAGGTCTGAAAAGAAATATCGAGATCTTTTTGAGACGACTCCATTTTCCATAGTCTTACTCAATTCAGATGGTATTATTGTTGATTGTAATCCTACTCTAGAGAGGGTGTTTGGTTATAAGAAAATCGAAATTATAGGCCGACATTTTGGAAATATTTCAATTGTTCATCAAGATTTTTTATCTTATCTCCAGCAACTCTTTATAAAGATTTTAAAGGGAGAGGAAGTGCATCGAACTGACCTTCAAATGTATAAAAAGGATGGTGCCTTAATTTGGACGACTATCCAAGCTTCAATTGTTAAAATCGGTGGAAGTACCTTCGTGCAAGTGGTAATATATGATATTACAAAACGTAAGAATCTTACTCAGCAATTACTTGAAAGTGAAAATTTGTATAAAACTTTAGTCAGAACATCTCCCAATGCTATTGTAGTGACAGATTTAAAAGGAAAAGTTATTGATGTTTCTCAGAAAGCAGTTGAATTATATGGAGGAGATACAATGGAAGATCTAATCGGGAAGAATTATTTAGAATTCATGATTCCTGAAGATCAATCGAAAGCCATGAAAAATATCCAAAAAACTTTGAAAGGTGAAACTGTTAAAGCTGAATATAAACTAGTTCGAATAGATGGAACTTATTATATATGTGAGTTAAATGCTAACTTAATAAAAGACGCTGATGGCAATCCAAAAGCTTTTATTGGTATCATGAGGGATATCACAGAACAAAAGCTAGCGGAAAAGAAATTAAAAGAAAGTGAGGAACAATATAGGCATTTATATAAAAATGCTCCTATAAGTTTATGGACTGTAAGAATTTCTGATGGAAAATTCATCCGAGCGAATGAAAACGCTGCCAAGATTGTGGGGTATGATAATCTTGATGATTTTCTTAAAAAATCTACGAGTATGGATGTTGTTCCCGGAGATTACAGGAAAGATTTTATGGCAAAATTAAAGGAAGACGGTGAGATTACAGGCATCGAGGCACATTTCACTGATAAAAAAGGAAATGAAAAATATATCACGATGTCGGCCAAACTTTATGAAGAACATGGGTATTTTGAAGGTGTTTCGACAGATATTACAGAATTTAAGAAAATTCAAAACGCACTTCAAGAATCAGAAGAGAAATATAGGCATTTGTTTGAAAATTTCCCTAATATGATCCTATTATTAACGATGAGTGGAGATATAGTCGATATGAATAAGCCTTTCGTTGAACTTTTCGGTATAGAAAAACATACTTCAATTGGGCATAAAATATTTCGCAACAGAGAATTCCTTCATAAAAATAAAGAATTATTTATGATAAAATTTAAAGAATTTTTAGAATATGGGTACATAGATCCTTTTGAGGTTGAGGTATTTGATATAGATAGATCACTAAAATGGATAAATATACAAGCTTCAGTTATTGAAATAGAAGGAGAACGGTTAATTCAGGTCATATTACAAGATATTAATGAACGTAAACAAGCAGAACAGTTATTGAAAGAATCAGAAGAAAAATATAGGCACTTATTTGAGAAATCTCCAAATATGCTTTTTCTGTTAGATTTAGACGGAACAATAATTGATGTAAATACCCCCTTTATCGAAAGATTTGTCTATAAAAAGGAAGAACTAATAGGAAAAGATTTTCGGCATGTTGAAAGATTTGACGAGACAAATATTTCGGTTTTAAGTGGTAAATATCAAGAATTAATAAAAAATGGATATATTAAACCTTTTGAATTTCCATTTTCTAATGAACGAGGAGAAACAAGGTGGCTTAACTTAGAAGCTTCGTTAGTAGAAATTGGAAATAGGCAAATGGTACAAGTAATATTACAGGATATACATGAACGAAAACAAGCAGAACAAAAGATAAAAGAATCTGAGAAAAAATATCGAACTATTATAGAAGATACCAAAGACGGTTATTTTGAAGTCGATTTAAGAGGTAATTTTACCTTTTTTAATGATGCTTTTTGTAAACTATTTGAGTATCCCCCTGAAGAGTTAATGGGAATGAATTTTAAAAACTGTACAACCGAAGAAATGAGTAAGAAGGCATTTAAAGCATTTAATACAGTATATAAAACTGGAATAGAACAAAAGAGCTTTGAATATGAAGTTATTACAAAAAATGGTAATATCATATATGGCGAAACTCCCATTCATTTAATATATGACGCAGAGGGAAATAAAGTTGGATTTAGTGGATTTCTACGTGATGTTACTGAAAAGAAGATTGCGGAAAATAAATTAAGGGAATCCGAAGAAAAATATCGATTAATTTCAGAAAATGCCAATGATTTTATTGCCATATTTTCTCAATTAGTAAAATTTGAATATGTAAATGAAGTTCATATGAAAGTGTTGGGATATTCATATGAGGATCTAATTGGAAAATCCGTATCACAATTCATTCATCCACGCGACATAAGAATTATAGCTAAGATTCTAAGTGATCTTGTCAAATTTAGTGAAGGGATGGCTGAATTAAGATTTAAAAAGAAAGATGGTACATATATTTGGCTTGGTGTTAGAGGACAGACTTTTTTAGATAAAAATGGTGAAATAAAAGGTATAATTATTTCTAGAAATATAACTGAAAAAAAGGAGGCAGAACAAAAGCTAAAAGAATCAGAAGAGCAGTATCGAACCACAATTAATTCTTTTTCCGATCCCCTCCATGTTGTCGATAGAAATTTGAAAATAATTTTAGCAAATCCCGTATTTGAACGCTGGCTCATTGGCTTGGATGTTGATGAAAATATTATAGGCAAGAATGTTTTTGAAGCGTTTCCATTTTTACCAGATAACGTTCGTAGAGAATACGAAAAGGTTTTTAATAGCGGGATACAACATTTTAGTGAAGAGAACATTTTTTTAGGCAATAAGGAAATCATAACTGAAACACGCAAAATTCCTATTTTTAAAGGAGAGAATGTTAATCAAGTTGTCACAATTTTAAGAGATATTACTGAGAAAAAAGAAATTGAAAATAAATTACGAACATCTGAAACGAAGTATCGACATTTATTCGAAAGTGCGCCCTTCTTAATTGGTTTATCAGACTTGGATGGAAAGGTATTAGCGTTAAATTCTGCCACTAATCAATTTCTAACAACACCTCGGAAAGATGATTTAATTGGTAAAAATTTTAGAGAAATTTTTTCATTTCATGAGGAAGAGAAACCAATCATACCGAAGGCAGAGGAACAACTAGACAAGTTGCTTAGAGGTGAAGTTACAGACTTTTTTGAATTTCCCCTTGTTAAATCTGATGGAAGCATTCAATGGGTAAATCTTAATTTATCTCTAATAAATATAGAAAATGAAACTTTAATTCAACTAATATTACAAGATATCACTGAAAGAAAAAAAGCCGAACAAAATCTAAAAAAATCTGAAGAGAAATTTCGAAGAATATTTGAGTCAATCCCTGATCTATATTTCATGGTTTCTAAAGAGGGAGAAATTTTAGATTATAGAGGTCAAAGTAAGGACCTATATCTTCCTCCCGAGGATTTCCTTGGAAAAAGCATGAAAGATTTATTTCCTGGCGATTTTGGTACTCTAACTATGAATGCCATAAATAATACAATAGAAACTAAACAACAAACAATAATTGAGTATACTCTTCCAATTAAAGACGAAATGCGATATTTTGAGTCAAGATTTCTCTACTTTTCTAAAGATAGAGTTGCTGTATTTATTCGTGAAATCACAGAAAGAAAAAAGGCTGAGCTAATTGTTGAAGAGGAATTTAAAAAATTAAAAGAACTAGAACAAATTAGAAAAGATCTTATCTCTAGAGCTTCACATGAATTAAAGACTCCCTTAATACCTGTGATTAGTGGTTCAGAACTTCTGAAAACGATATATAGTGATCAATTAGGGAAGGATGCACGAGAAATAATCGAAATGATTGATAAAGGTGGCAGGAGATTAAAAGATTTAGTTGATCAATTACTCAATGTTTCTCGAATAGAGTATGATAAATTACAACTGGAAAAACAAAAAAATAATCTGAGTGAGATTGTGAAAGAAAGTTCTAATGATATGAAATATCTAATAAAACAAAGAAAGCTGACCTTAAGTTTAAATATTCCTGAAGAATTCTGGTTAAAAATTGATAAAAATAGAATTGGAGAGGTCATAACAAATTTATTGTCAAATGCTATAAAATATACACCTCCGAATGGAAAAATTACTATAAAATTGTATGAACAAGATGATTGGGCTATTTTAAGTGTGATTGATACTGGTGTTGGACTAACGGAAAAAGAAATGAAAGTATTATTCACTAGATTCGGTAAAATTGATAGATATACTGAGGGATTAGAATATATTGATATAAAAGGTTCAGGTCTGGGGTTGTATATTTGTAAAGAAATTCTAAAATTACACGGAGGGCAAATCTGGGCTGAATCTGACGGAAGAAATAAAGGAAGTACCTTTATGGTAAAATTGCCAATTGATTAGAAATTATTAAAATGTGAAAATTTAAGTTTTTATCTTTCCTTCCTCTACGAGTTTTTGAATATATTCCTTTTCTTTTTGTTCATGAATTTCCATGATATATTTCTTCTGCTTACGCCATTCGGGGCCATCTAATGGATAAAAAAAATAAAGTACAATTGCACTAACACATATTAAAATAGCCGGTATAGCAAATATCGCAACAAGAATTCCTGTAATGGCCATCTGTGTTTGATTTTGCTCACTAGCATCAAATCCAAATGATGCAAGAGTTAATAAGAACATCCAATTTGCAATAGATATGGCTGGTTTATTAACAAGCGCATTTACACCTCCATAGACAGCTTCCCGTCTTTTGCCTGTAATGAGTTCATCGTTATCAATTGTATCTCCTAATATAACTGGTACTGCCACCATAGCACCTGCGAACCCAATTCCTATTAGAAAGTATGGAAGTGCTGCGAGAATGGCATTCTGTCCTACAAAAAATAGAACAGCTAATCCTATTGAAATTAGCCCCAAATTTAAAAATGATGTCTTTTTAGGATGCCATTTGGGGATTAATAAAATAGTTAGAACCATTCCGATAATAATTCCAATAATAAGTGAGAAAATGAAGAATATTATAACTTGACCCACTACTACAAACTCAATATAATAAAGAAATCCCGTTGAGATTATTGGAGTCACTAAATAAATACAAAACATAGGAACCATCAGTATCCAAAATGGTTTATTTTTAAACGTTAACTTGAGCCCCTCAATTAAACCTTCATGTGGTTGCATTTGAGCGAACATATTTTCTTTTATATAAAATGAGGTAATAAATAATGTAATTGCGCAAACTACCCCGATGATGATTATTGCCGGTCCAAAGTATGGAGGTAACCCTTCATGTCCAATAAACAATATAACAGGAAGTATTAGTCCTATTACCAAATTTCCAAAAGCAGCTATTGCATTATAAACACTTATACTCGCACGTCCTTTGGCAGTAACAGCTATTTCATTTGGCAAGGAAAAATAGCATGCTCCAACAAATGTAAACATCGTGTCCAACAAAAATAATGCCGCTAAAAAATTGAAAAATAAAAATATTTCGTTATCCAATGGAGCTATGGGGAACCAGCAGAATATAAAAGCTAAACCATAAAGAAAGGAGCCATAACGGATGTAAGGGATGCGCCTACCTATTTTAGTTCTTGTATTATCTATTAAATATGAAGCCAAGGGATCATTTAGAGTGTTCCAGATGGCAAATATTAGCCACCCAATTCCCAATAATTCGGCTGATAAACCCAATTTTATCTGGTAAAAAAATGTGAGATTAGCAAAGACAAATCCATTAAGGATGCCATTAGCTAAGCTCCCTAGACTAAAATTTATTTTAGTTTTTAATGGGACATATTCCTCGGGAATATCCATACTATTTCCCATAAACAACTATCAATTGTTTATTATTTAAATTCTTGTTAAGTTAGAGTCAATTTAGAGAAATCATAGAAATATTTTTAACATATTTGTAAACTAGATAAGAAAAAAAAAGATAGAATAAAATCCAAAAAAGGTATAAATTTCAAAAAAAATAATAATATATTTTTTTTTTTAGTTTTTAAATTTAAATAAGTCTAGTCACTAAAATCGCCTACGCCTCTAAGGATATTATTATTTCCTTTTTCGAGTTCATCAAAGATATGGATCGTGCGCTCCCAGATGTTATCTAATACACTATTAACTTTTTCTATGTCCTCTTTATTTTGGAATTTCGATTTAATGTTTCTAGTGTTATTGTCTATTTCAATTTCCATAGAGACATCCTCCGTTAATCCGCCTAAAATACGGAGCATATCTTTAACTTCATGTGGCTCAGCTAAAATATCGCTCTTTTGAATTTCTTTCTTCACATTTAATATAATAATTAGGTTATTTTCATCCACATTTACTTCAAGAGCCGATTCTAATCTACTTTTTACCATATCCAATAGTTCAGCCATTTTTTACTCCTCTGTTTTCTTAAATTCCAAATTCTATTCTGATTTTATAATTAAATATTATTATTGCTATTAGTCCTTATAAATTTAAAAATACTTTAATTAAATACTTATATGAATTTTATAATGATAAAAGAAGCAATATGAATTATGATAATTGGATACGTCCAAACAGACCCTATTTTTGGTGAAAAAGAGCAAAATTTTCTACAAATCGAGAATTTATTAAAGGGTAAAGGGGCAGATATTATTGTATTACCGGAACTCTTCGCAACGGGGTATACATTTATCTCTAAAGAAGAGGCAGTAAATCTTGCTGAAGATATAGATGGTATTACTGCGAAATTCTTAAAAAAAATTGCGAATCGTACAAATGCGGTTATAGTTGGTGGATTTATTGAAAATGACAACCATAAAATTTACAATTCTGCTATGCTTGTTTCAAAAACGGATGTTATAGGGGTATACAGGAAAATTCATCTTTATTACAAGGAAAAATTGTGGTTTTCACCTGGAGATAAGAAACTAAGAATCTATGAAATAAATAACTTTAAAGTTGGAATGATGATTTGTTTTGACTGGATTTTCCCTGAAACAGCTCGTTCCCTCGCTCTATTAGGTGCCGATATTATTGCCCATTCCGCTAATTTAGTGCTTCCCTTTTGCCAAAAAGCCATGGCTACTCGGTGTTTAGAGAATCGGGTTTTTGCTATTACTTCCAATAGAATTGGCAATGAAATTAGAGGTGAAGATAATTTTACTTTCACAGGACGCAGCCAAATTACATCCTATAACGGGGAAGTCCTCTCTTCAGCTCCAAAAGATAAAACTTATGTTGAGTTTGTTGAAATTGAACTAGAAAAAGCTAGAGACAAACACCTTAATGAATTTAATAATATAGTGGCAGATCGAAGACCGGATTATTATAGTATGTAATTTAAAAATTTTAAAAAAAAAGTCAATTTTATTATATGGTTTTTTATAATTCTAAATAAAATAGACATTGATTCTAAATATGGTGTGTGCGAGAAAAAAAATAACTTTAGGAACAAAAGAATGGGCTTCTTCAAACATCAATTTAATTTCGGGGTGTTCACATGACTGCCGCTATTGCTATGCTCGGAAAATGGCAATTAGATTCAAAAGAAAGACCGAAGAATCCTGGAAAATCATGGAATTAAATAAAAAGAAATTATTCCAAAATTTTAAGAAACGTAAAGGACGAGTTATGTTTCCTACTTCTCATGATATTACTCCTGAGTTTAAAGAGGAATGCTTCTTAGTATTAAAGAAATTACTTGATGCCGGAAATTCAGTATTGATCACCTCAAAACCTCATTTTTATGTAATTAAAGAGTTGTGCTGTAATTTTGAGAATTTTAAAGATTTAATCCAATTTCGATTCACAATTACATCACTCAATAATAATATCCTATCGTTTTGGGAGCCAGGGGCGCCATCTTTTGAAGAACGCTTACAATCCTTAAAATTTGCCAATTCTATAAAGTATAAAACAAGTGTTTCAATTGAACCCTTTCTTGATAAGGATCCAATTCCGTTAGTCAAAAAATTATATCCTTATGTTTCAGAAACAATCTGGATTGGAAAAATGAACTATTTAAAAGGAAAATACAATTCAATTGAAGAATTAGATTTTTATAATGAGATAAGAGAAAATTGTACAGTTGAAAATATTCAAAGAATTATCTATCAACTTAGAAGATATAAAAAAATCCGTTACAAGGATAGCATTAAAAGATTAGATATAGAAATTCCCTCAATTCAAGCTCCTATATTAAAGTTTTCGCGCTAAGGAACTCAACTCTAAATATTTTAATTTTTCCTAAATTTGTTTTTTCTTTATAACCCTTTTTTGAAGTTTTTAATAGTCGGTAAAATTTATTAACCTATACTTGATATTGTATTATAAATTTAAAATTAGGAGTAAAAGCAAATCCTATCATATTAAGTTGATAAAGAAATATGTATTCCAAACCAAAAAAAATTGGTAATTTAGAAATTAAGAACAGATTTGTGAGGTCGGCGACGTATGAGGGCATGGCTACTGAAGAAGGGCATGTGACAGATAAACTCGTAGAACTTTATAAAAAATTAGCTGAGGGAGGAGTCGGCTTAATAATTACAGGTTATGCATATGTTCAGCAATCAGGAATCGCATTTGATACTCAAATGGGCGTATATAATGATGATCTAATCCCGGGACTAAGTAAAATTGCAGATATTGTCCATAAATACAGTCAAGATTGTAAAATTGCCCTACAAATAGTGCATTGTGGTCGGCAATCCCGTCATTTAGAAAAAACTCTGGCGCCTTCTGCAGTTTTGGATAAATTGACTAGAAAAATGCCAAAAGAAATGACTGTCGAAGAAATAAAAGAAACCATCGAAGCTTTTGCTCAGGCAATAAGGAGAACAAAAGAAGCTGGTTTTGATGCTATACAACTTCATGGTGCACATGGCTATCTGCTTAGTGAATTTTTATCTCCATATACTAACAAAAGAACCGATGAGTATGGGGGCAGTACTGAAAGGAGGATAAAAGTAGTTGAAGATATTTATAATAGAAGTATAGAATTAGTTGGTAAAGATTTTCCAATTTTAATAAAAATGAATGGCGACGACTTTTTAGAAGGGGGCCTTACAGTAGAAGAATCTAAAAAAATAGCAGAAAAGCTTTCAAAATTAGGCTTTGCTGCTATTGAAATCAGCGGTTGCATGTGGGAAGTATGCAAACGTAGTAAAAAAGAACTAGGGTGGAAATCTACTTTTGTACCTGAAAGTCGGATGTTAATAGGTACTAAAAATGAGCCAGCCTATAATCTACCATCTGCTAAAGAAATCAAAAAAGTTATAGATGTTCCTTTAATATTGGTTGGTGGAATAAATTCGCTCGACTTGGTTAAACAAATCTTAACAGAAGGGAGTGCAGATTTTGTATCTTTATGCCGACCATTGATTCGAGAACCTGACCTACCAAATAGATGGCTAAAAGGGATTGGAGAATCTAAAGTTGAATGTATTTATTGTAATGGTTGCATGTCAAGCTTAGTCACTACAGGGATAAGGTGTGTTAAGAAAGAACCATAAGTAATAGAAAAATTAACTCATCCTTAATTTTTTTTAAAAATTAACACATAATAAGGAATTAAAAAAGTTACTTTAATATCTAAAGCAAAACCATTTTATTAAAATAAATTTTAAACTAAGTATGTATATTGTAAGTTTAATGTTCTTACCAAATGAAATTCCTAAAGGAGTTTTTTTTCATGAGTAAATGGGAAGAATTGGATAATAAATTAAATAAATATATTAGATTGGCTACCTTTCCTGTCGCAATAAAATTACTTGAAGACCCTAAAGAATTAGAGAATGTCAAGTTTTTAAAGAAACCGGAAGAGAAAGTTGCCCTATGCCAATTATTTAGCTATGCCAGATATTATGGTTGGACAATGGGATGTACCAAGGAGGATAATATATGTCCACTTGCGGAAATTGCAGTTGGTTTCGAAAGATCTCATAGTTTATTCGAAGAGGGAGCTTTTTTCGTGGGAAGATATAATGAAACTAAAGAAGCTGCCAAAAAGACCGCGGCATCAATGCCAAAAATAGCGGATGGAAAATACACTGCTATAGTTTCAGGAGCTTTAAATCGTATAGATTTCGAGCCAGATCTCATTTTAATTTGGGGTAATTCTGCTCAGATAATGAGGATTATTCAGGGATTTCTTTGGAAACGAGGTGGCAGAATTATTATGTCGACTTTCTGTGATGGAGTCTGCGCAGATACGATTTCAAATGCGATGCTAACAGGAGAATTGCAAGTGGCATTTCCTTGTCTCGGTGATCGCCGTTTTGGGATGGCATTGGATACTGATTTAATAGCCTCTATCCCCTTTGGAATAATTGATGAAATAATAGAAGGTATGGAGAAAACCCATAAAGCAGGTACAAGATATCCCATACCGTATCAACTTTCTACACCAAAATTCTTTGTTAAATTAAAAAAGCAATTAGATAAGGCTAAAAAAGATTAAAAAATAAAATTTAAAATTAAAAATCAAATAAAGTTGCATTATCCATATGCTCTTTAGCAAATCTCATTCTATCTTTTCTTATTATTTTTCTTGTCATTGTATCATTTGTTTTTTGGCGCCATTTTTCTAAGCGGTTTTTCATATCTGCTAGAACATCTACCCAATTTTCATCGTTGATGAGATTGTTCAGTTCAAATGGATCTTTTTCTATACCCTCTTGAGCAAGTTTTTCAAAATTGGGTCTAAGAATTTTGGGCCCTCCTACCGTTTCACCATGCCCATAGAATGCTTGATGATCATTTAATAAAAAGATAATATTTGGCTTTTGAGTCATAAAACGATAAATTAATTTTCAAAAATAAAATCTACTAAAAGAGGTTCTCAAGAAATGAGCTATATAATTTTCTAATAATGGCAAAACATTTGGAAAAAAATTGAAATGTTAACTTTAATTTATAATTTAAATTTACTTATATAATCATTCAAATATAACTTAATAATTAGGCTGAAATTAAATAATGAAAATTATTATAATTGGATCTGGTATAGCAGGCCTACCTGCTGGGGCTTATCTGGCTCGTGAAGGGCATAAGGTTATACT
>JAHQWS010000269.1 GCA_029856295.1 Promethearchaeia archaeon | reverse complement strand
CCTTTGAGTTCACCAATTTTGACCCTAAAAGGATTTCCATATTTCTCACTTGGCTTGAGCTCAAGGAGGAACTTTGATTCATCTTCGTGACTAGGCATAAATAACAGATATTAAGTCTTAAATATATGTTTTACTTAATTTAATAATCTTTTTTTAATAATATAATATTTTCTCAAACTAATAATTTAATAGAATATTTCAGAAACTAATGGAGCTAATTTGGCGCATTATTATCTTATTGATAATATTAGGTTTCTTGGTGGGAACAATAAGCAGTATCGCTGGTATAGGAGGGGGTGTATTCTTTGTTCCTATAATGGTCCTAATCTTTTTAATGCCGATTAATGTCGCAATTGACACTTCTACGTTTATAATACTGATATCATCCGGAGCGGCATTCTTCACCTACTTAAAAGATAAAAGAATAGCTCTAAAACCAACTTTAATCTTTACTGCTTTTTCAATTCTGGGATCAATTACGTGTACAATAATATTTCTTTTTATACAAATAGATAATACTATATTAAAAATCTTATTTGCGATCACATTATTAATTGCGGGATTAAATATGGTACGTAAGGCATTAAATACCAGAAAAAGCACGCAAACTCAGAAAATTGAAACACAGGAAGATTTCTCATTAAAGGATCATGATTACAAAGCTAATTTACATAAATCTATCCCATTATTCTTCTTAGCAGGATTTGCTGCTAATTTACTAGGAATTGGTGGAGGGGTAATCAATACACCTGCTTTAAACATTGTTTTAGGATATCCTATTCATAATTCTACGGCTATGTCAACAGGAATCATTTTCTTTACTGCGATTGTTAATACCATTATTAAAAGTATCTATGGGCAAATAGATTATATGGTTGGCTTATTTATAGCTATTGGTGCTGTATTTGGTGCGATTTTTGGAGCAAAAATTTCAAAGCGTATACCAAAAGTTCAGCTTCAATTTTTAGTGGCTATTATTTTAATGTTTTTAGCAATTAGAATGTTTTTTTAGGATTGCTGAAAAAAATCAAAAATATTTTTATTATGTCATTCTCTTCCCTATTAAATAGATATTAAAATAAATTATAAGAAAATTGTAGCCTTACATGGTATTTTAAGGATGAATGCAAAAGACATGTCTGAGAGTAAAGATAGCCCTCAAGAACCCCGAATCTCAGAGCCTCCAAAGACACTCAAGGAATTCTTTACATATTTGGGACCTGCCTTTATCTTTACTGCAGCTCAGATCGGTGGAGGAGAACTTATTACTGTTCCTTTATTAGGAGCCTATTTTGGGATGAGGGGTCTTTTATTAGTACCACTCATCGCATTTATTAAGATTTTTGGGCAATATTATTTAGTCCAATATGGTGTGGTAAGAGGGAAGACTTTCCTTGAAACATCTTGGGATAAAAAATGGATGAGATGGATGTTTTTCTGCCTAATGGGAGGGTGTATCTTTCACTCGATGCTACTTGCCGGGTTGTTAGGTCAAACGGCAGGAACAGTGAACTTCTTGATCCCTGTATCTATATATTTCTGGATTATAGTAGTGACTGGTCTTGCTTTCTTAATTGTATTTACTAAGAGCTATAGATTACTCGAAAAATCTTCAACTATTATGCTTTGGCTATTAATAGCTTTAATTGTAATAGTTGCGATACTATTTTGGCCTTCTCCAGAACAATGGGCTTTAGGATTTACGCCTCAAATGCCTGGTCCTGTTAAGGGTCTTGAAACTACATCAGGTATTATGACAGTAGCCGTGCTCTTTGTTGTTCTCGGTGCCGGTTTTGGTCCGACGGTTTCATACATTTGGTATGCAAAAGATAAAAAAATGGGGATGTATGAGGCAACTGCCAAAGGTTACGATATTGCCCCCAAAGATCTCACCATGGAAGAACGTAGACGCCTAAAAGGATGGAGAGATATGGTTTTATACCAAAATATCGTTTCAGCAGCGATTCTTACTATTTTTTCAACATTTATTTGGGTTGCAGCCGCCCAAACTCTTTATGTAAGGGACATCCAGCCAGAGGGATGGACAATTATCCCCCAGATGGTTGCCATATTCACATCCACATATGGACCGTGGTCTGGAATTGTTTTTATATTATGTGCAATTTTTGCACTATTCAGTTCGATAATTGGGCCATTTTACGGGTTTTCAAGGCTCTGGGAAGAAAGTCTTGAAAAATTTGGTATATATAAGCATTTTAATATTGAAAAACAAACTGTATATAGGATATGCCTCATTTTTTTCACTTTATTACCGTTAATTTTTATTTTTATCGTAGCAAGACCAATGTGGCTTTTTTCTATAGCAAGTATGCTAACTGGACCTATACTTGGACTGATGTACATAATTCCTATTGGGATTTCTTTCATTGAGATGAGGAAGCATGCGCCAGAACTTGCACCAAACCGATATTGGGCAATAGCACTTGCAGTAATAAGTGGAATTCTCATGATAATCTTATCATTTCTAGGTCTAGGGTAGATAATATAAGAACACGATTTTTTTATTCCAACTCAATCATATTATGTTCAAGTTAATTTAAAACTTAATCTTATTTTTATTGTCATCTTTTAATTAACTATATTAATCTCGTGGAGTATATTGAAATATGTCAAATCGAATTGGTTTGTTGAGATTAGACTATACATTTAGTGTAATAATTCCAATGCTGATAGCCATTTATCTGAACCATCTAAATCCGTTTCGACATATTGATATCCTTATTGGATTTATATTTTTAGCTATCACTGGTAACACTTGGAATGATGTTATTGATATGAGAGACCCGAGTGAAGTAGAAACATTAAAAAGGGTTGAAGGTTATCATCCTCGTGAAATATTCACATTAGGTTTTATAAGCTTCTTCTTAGGCATTACATTACTATTGCGAACGTGTATTCAACATTTCATAAATACTGTTTTTCTAATTATAATCATTGTTATGGTACTCTTATATTGTAAATGGATTAAACCAATACCTTTTATAAATCATATCTTATTAGGCGTCTCTCACATGCTTTTACCTTACTTTATGATAAAAGTTGATGCGGGATTACCTTTATTAGATTTTGAAAATGAAGGCCCCTTAGTAATCGCGTTTATTGCATTTGCTCTCACAGGCCAATTTGTTCATGAAG
>JAHQWS010000268.1 GCA_029856295.1 Promethearchaeia archaeon | reverse complement strand
AGTTGGGACCAAATGCCCAAATCGATTCATATTCAAGAACGCCCACAGGATCTTTTCCTTTTGGGTTAGTCCAAACCTCAGAACATTGCATCACACAGCCAGTATTGCACGCATGAGGTCTTACTCCACCTCTTTTCTTAATCTCTTCAGCTTTAGTTTCACCAGATACATTGGCAGATCTATCATCACTACCAGCTGAAAAATTCCTTTGTGGCAGGCCTCCTACTTCATTTATTATGTTCACTAATACAGCCGTTCCAAATGATGATAAACCCCCTCCTGGTTTTGTAACATCATGGGAAGCAAGAGCGTTGACGAGTTTTTTAACACCCGCACTAAAAATTTCTTCATTCGCGATTTCTACACCTGGAGCATCTGTATCATCGGCAACTATAAATTTTAAGCCTCTAGATGCCATCACGGCACCAAGTCCACCTCTTCCCGCATATCTACTTGGTAGTCCCTCTGGATCATTAAAACAAACTCCGGACATTGTACCTCCTATTTCAGCGGCGATACCTGCGCCACTAATATTCACGTTTTGTCCAAATTCGCTATAAAGTTTTTTGTAAGTATCATAGAGCCCTTTTCCTGCCCATTTGTTAGCATTTATCAATTCAGCGCCATCTTTATTAATTTTTAATAAATGATAATCGCCTCCTTTGGTCTGCCCTTCAACAATTATGGCAGCGATTCGTAGCTTCGCTATTGCATGCGCAAAATTTGTTCCCGCATTTGCTTCTTTGATCCCACCTGTTAAGGGAGATTTTCCGCCGACAGAAATCCGTCCACAGCTTGGAGCTCTCGTCCCAGTTACCAATCCTGGAGCGAATACTAGTTTAGCACTAGGCCCTAATGGATGACAATCAGGAGGAACCTCAGCTGCTACAATTGCTGAAGTGAGACCACGACCTCCAGCGACAGCATAAGCCTCTGGTACATCTTCGTATTTTGTTTCAAGATTAGTCATATTTACTCTTAATATTTTCTTTGGCATAATTTCACCTTATTTTATTTTGTTTTTTTTTTTGACAAACTATTGTTAATTTAAAATTAATCCTTTTTCCATATTTAACTATATCTTTGATAAGAATTAATATCGTTATGTATAGAAGTAAATAACGCTAGGATTAATCAATATGAAAATTTTCTTTTTATTGAAAGATTAATTGCATAAAAATAACAGAAAATTTATTTAACATAATAAATAAATCAGACATTTCATTGGAAATTGTTTGATAAAACTTTTAATAAAAGTTGAGAATTTAACTTAGGAATGACTGATGAACAGATGGCGCAATTAGCTGCTAGCTTTCCTCCAGATGAGAAAAAAAGGATGGAAGACCAAAGGAAAATAACAAAAGGCCATCCAAACGAAGAAGATTGCGAGAATGCTAAAGCTTTTGCTAAAAATCTGCTTAAAAAAAATGTAATTTATTAAAAAATCAACTATCCTTTCTTTATTTTTTATTATTTTTTTATGCATCATCATTGCAATAAAATTAGTCATTATCGCGAAAAGGAAATAAACCCTTATTATCCCCCTATTAATATTTGTCAAAATTCTCTATTTTATAATTTATTTCGGGAAATTATCTTTTAAATTTTTTAAAAAAATTATTAACGTTTATTTCTTTGCTAAAATTGTGGAAGTTAGAAAATTAAGAGTAATCTATCCCTTGGCATTTATTGGAGATCTGACACTATCAATGTTGCTGGTACTATCGGTTTTATACGGTACAAAAATGGGTTTGTCAACTATCGAAGTCGGACTGATAGGAGGAGCTTATGGATTCGCTTATATTTTCATGCCGGCTATCTTAGGAAGATTTAGCGATAATTTTAGCCGGAAAACTAGTTTAATGATAGCTATATCCGGTCAAATGATTCTCGCTTTGTTTTTTCTTTTTATCATTACTCAAACAAGTGATTTCATTTTTTATGGATTATTTCTGGTTCTTTTTTTGTATGGAATTGTGTATGGTTTTTTTTGGCCTTCAATAGAAGCATATGTTTCAGAAAATGCTGAACATTCGTCTAAAGAGCATGAAAAAGGAATTGGTAATTTTTGTATATCATGGTCTATAGGATTTGCAATAGGACCTTTTTTAGCGGGGATTTTCTACGATTTTAATATGGTGTTGGCTCTTATCTTAGCATTTACATTATATACTTCAGCTTTTTGCTTGATTTTATTTAAAATGCCAAAAATTAAACCAAAAAATAAAGATCAATTTATAGAATTTAATAAATTAAACAATCAAGTGAATCTAAATTCTAATTCAAAAAAAATCTTGGTCCTGTTATTAATGGGAGTAATGATATATGCCACTGTTTCTAAAACTCTATTATCATATTTTACGAATTATGCTGCTTTACCCGAAGGTTTAAACTGGACTGGAACTCTTATAGGTCAAGTCATGTTCTTTTTTGGATTAGGGAGAACCTTTTATTTCATTATCGCCCGCTATCTTAAAAATTCGTTTACTGCTCTAACTCAATCATTTCTTGTTATAGGACTATGTTTAATAGCGCTTGCTTTATTGTACCCCCCTATTTTAATTGGGGTAATTCTTTTTATAACAGGCTTCTTCGTAGGGAGAACTTATCTTGTCTCTTTAGAACTATTATTGAAATATGAACAAGAGAAAAAGGGTGCAAAAGCAGGAATCTTTGAAAGTATAGTCGGAATCGGATCTGCTTTATCTCCATTATTCGCAGGTATGATTGCTACCATTAACCTTAAGATGCCGTATTTTATTTTTGCCTCAATTGTTTTTGTGTTTGTAATCGTTCATCTTTTTCTTAAAAAAAACATTCAATTTGAAGAGAACAAAAAGAATTATTAAATATTTATATATTACTTCTGTACTACTAATATTGAATTATCAAATTCAAATAATCAAATGAAATAATATGCCTAAATGTAAAAAATGTGGGATGGAAATCTCAGAGCACCACTATAAATCACTTAAAGGGATGTGTCCTAAATGTAGCTTACTTAAATATATGAATAAAAGGGCAGGATGGATAGTATTATTCGCTACTGTAGGAATTATCCTTGCTTTTTCAGCTTATATTCTTGTTAGGTATTTAGTATCATAATTTCATTTCTGTTGTAAATTATTTGGACCTAACCTACGATAAAAAAAATATTTCAAT
>JAHQWS010000267.1 GCA_029856295.1 Promethearchaeia archaeon | reverse complement strand
ATATTTTTCAATAGATTTTAGATAAAAGTTGCAATGGAAATTATGGAGTATCAAGTTGATTTCACAATTTTAGAATGAATTAAATTTTTCTTAAGTTTATATAATATAAAACTAAAAAATTTTGATAAAAATGGTATCATTTAAGGAATTAGGTTTAGTAAATACAAAAAAGATGTTCGAAGTTGCATTAGAACGAAAATTCGCAGTACCGGGCTATAACATAAATAATCTTGAACAATTACAGGCTATAATCATAGGGTGTGGCGAGAGCGAATCACCAGTTATTATTCAGATATCTCAAGGAGCTCGGGCTTATGCTAACCAAACAATGCTACGTTATTTAGCACAAGGCGGTGTTCGGATGGCAATGGAGCTTGGATATTCCTTACCGCTGGTTCTCCACTTGGATCATGGGAGTTCATTTGAACTCTGTAAAGCTTGTATAGATGATGGGTTTTCTAGTGTAATGTTTGATGGAAGTCATTTAGAATATGAGGAAAATATTGAGGTTACTAAAAAAGTCGTTGAGTATGCTCATGAAAGAGATGTTAGTGTGGAAGCAGAATTAGGAGTTTTAGCAGGAATAGAAGAGCATGTTAAATCAGACGTACATCATTATACTGAACCAGGACAAGTTGAAGATTTTGTTTCTAGAACAGGCTGCGATTCTTTGGCCATATCTATTGGTACATCTCACGGAGCATATAAATTTAAAGTAGAAAAAGAAGAAGATATACCTGAACTAAGATTTGATATATTACAAGACGTTAGAAAGCGTTTAGGAAAATTCCCCATAGTGTTGCATGGTTCTTCTTCTGTATTGAAGAAGTATGTGGATACAATAAATAATTTTGGGGGCTCATTACAAAAAGCATTTGGAATTCCTGAAGAACAACTTAGAAAAGCTACGCAATACGGTGTGAGCAAAATCAATATTGATACAGATGGACGGTTAGTTTTTACGGCAATGATAAGAAAATATCTTTATGAACATCCAGAACATTTTGATCCAAGGCAATATCTTGGTCCAGCTCGCCAAGAATTAATTGAGATGATAAAAAGAAAAAATAAAGAAGTTTTGGGTTCGGCTGGTCAAGCTATATACATAAAATAATTAATTTTTAATACTTTCTTAATAAAATTAGCCCAATCTCTAAATTTTTCCTTTCATAGTGCAATTCAAATCATTTGGGAATATAATAATATTCATTAATTCTCTTTTGATAAGTATCTTTATTGCTTCCAAGTTTATTTACCCGAGGTCTCTTAGTAATTGAATCTCGTCTAAATGTAATACTCATCATTTTTAAAAACAAGTTAAACCCATCCCTTAGATTTTGAGGAGGCAAAGCATTACCATTTAATCCAGGATTACCCTCAAATACTAAAATTGAATCTGCGATGAAATCTTGCGTAATAATATCATGTTCAACAACAAATGCAGCTTTTTTCAATTCTTCGATTGACTTCCTTATTAATTGAGCAACTTGCAATCTCATTTCTACATCTAAAAACGCAGAAGGCTCATCTAATAGATATATATCAGCTTCAGAAGAGAGGCATTTTGCTATTGAAACTTTTTGTAATTCGCCACCACTTAATTCTGATATATATCTTTCACTAATACTAGCTAAATCTAAATAATTAATCAACCTTTTCTTATATGATAGGCTAAGATGAGGAGCAAGTTTAATTTCTTTAATGAGTTCAGATACCAAATCGTTTTTTTCTATTTTAATGTATTGAGGCTTAATTGCAACCTTTAATTCAATGTTTTCTTCTTCATTCTCATCTGAAATAGTAATCGTATCTGATTCGATTTTATTAGCAATCAAGTTTACAAAAGTAGATTTACCAATTCCATTTGGTCCCAGAATTCCGATAATTTCTCCAGCATGAATTTCGCTACCAGATACTTGTAAATGAAAATTACCTAATGTTTTTTCTAAATCATTATAAGAAAAAATTAAATCACCGGTATCAAATAATGATTCTTGGGGTGGGCGTTCATGAAATTGAATTGGCGTGTCTCTAATTCGAACATTTTCATCTTTTATATATCCGTTTAAATATATATTGATTCCAACTCTTACACCCTGAGGATGGGAAATAATACCATAAACTCCAGGGACGCCATAGAATATAGAAATATAATCACTCAAATAATCGAGAATGGCCAAGTCATGTTCAACAACTACGATTGTTTTACCCTCCTCTGTAAGATATCTAAATAGTTTTGCCATATTAATTCTTTCACTAACATCTAGGTAAGAGCTAGGTTCATCGATAAGATAGACATCTCCATCTTTTAAATAAGCAGCAGCAATCGCTACCCGTTGTAATTCTCCACCAGATAACACAGAAATAGACCGATCTAAAATTTCTCTTAAATTTAATTTCTCAGAGATAAGATCTAATTTGTCAGCAATGTCATTCTTTTTGAGAATTTCATACACTTTACCGGATACAAATTTAGGAATTTGGGTGATATTTTGTGGTTTATGAATGATATTGAGCTTTTGTTGTTTTAGATCTGAGAAATATTGTTGCAGCTCAGAACCCTTAAAAAAATTTATTATTTCATCATCATCAGGAACACCATTTTCAAATCGACCGAGATTCATTTTTAGTTCCCCAGATAATATTTTCAACATTGTACTTTTTCCAATTCCATTTTGCCCTATTAAACCAAGTACTTTTCCTTTTTTGGGTATGGCCATTCTGAATAATGAAAATTGATCGGGACCATACCTATATGTTATTTGATCTCTCATGGGATCAGGTAAATTTACAATACTAATCGCGTTAAATGGACATTTTTTAATGCAAATTCCGTTACCTGAACATAAACTCTCAGTAATAGTTACACTTTTTCCATCTGGATTTAAAACAATGGTTTCATCTCCCGTTCTAACTCTGGGGCAATATTTTATGCAAGGTTTTTCACCAAATGGACTACATTTATCAGGTTTACATCGATCTTTATTTAATACAGCGATCCTCATAAATTTCTCACTACTTAATAAAATCTAAAATGATAAATAATTTTTTTCATTTATACAAATAAAGATTTGAGCTAATTTAGTGAAAAGTATATGAGTAAAAAATTTCCGGCTCATTGGTTAGAAGAGATCGTAGATAAGATATCGGAGCGAAATGTTGAAAAGATAACTTTATCTACTGGGAAAACCCCATCAGGACATATTCACATCGGAATTTTAAGAGAGATTCTAATATGTGA
>JAHQWS010000266.1 GCA_029856295.1 Promethearchaeia archaeon | reverse complement strand
GAATTCACAGAGCACTTATTCCGATGATACTTTGCTTTACGGCGTGTATTATAGTTCTTCTCTTTTACGATCTAAAAGGGGAGAAGAAACTAACCTTAAAGGCAAAACTACGTGAAATGGGCCTCTAAAAAAATCAATTTTCTTTATAATAAAACCCAAAAATTATTCACTCTAATAATTTCACTTATTAGTCTAATTAAACTCAAATAAAATTAAAGATTTATAATTTAATGGGAGAAAAAAAAATAGCAATGAGAACCAAAATGAGGGAATTAAGACCATAACTATGCACTCTCTATATTTATTTTATCAAAAATTTCTCTCTTTTTCATTTGCATTATATATTTTTTGACGTTAAGATATGAATAATATTTATTTATGATTTTAACCAAAATAAGATTAAAACAATAAAACTTGAGATGATACTTTTTGTCGGAATTTGTAAACGAAATAGTTGAATTGAATGAGAATAAAGTTATAGATATGTTAAAAAGTAAGTTGGATAAGAATGAAGATCCTTTAGCAATTATGGAAGAGAGTAAAGAAGCCATGAAAAGTATCGGTAAGAAATTTGAAAATAAAGAGTATTTTCTTCCAGATTTAATAATGTCAGGAGAGATTTTGCGTCAAATATTTGAAATTCTCGCGCCTAGATTAAAAGAAACTGAAGTATCAGAAAAGAAAAAAGGAAAGGTATTATTAGGTACTGTAGCTGGAGATATTCATGACATTGGTAAGGATGTTGTTAAATTTATGTTAGATACCAACGGTTTCGATGTGTTAGATTTAGGTGTTGATGTTCCTGCTGATAAATTTGTTGAAAGCATGAAAGAATACAAACCTGAAGTTCTTGCTTTAAGTGGTTTTTTAACGCTCGCTTTTGATGCTATGAAAGAAACCATTCAAAAGATTAAGGATGCAGGTTTAAGAGAATCAGTGAAGATTATGATTGGTGGGGGTACGGTTGACGAGCGAATTGTTGAATATGTAGATGCTGATGCATATGGAGAAAGTGCTGTTGATGCCGTTAATCTAGCGAAATCATGGATTGAGGTGTAAAGTTAATGAATTACTCTAGCGAAAAAAAGCCACGCGAATTATTTAAAGAACGTAATCAAAGGGTTGAGGTTGCCATTTCTTTAAAGGAACCTGATAGGGTGCCTATTACGCCGATGGTAACGTTTTTTCCTTCTCAAGTAAAAGGGATGAGTAAAAAAGAGGCAATGTATGATCCTGAAAAATTTGCCCAAACTGCTATTGATGTATTGAGTCCTCTTAATTGGGATCAAGTACCCCCGCTAATAGCAGTATTTTCTGGAGAATTATTTGATGCTTTAGGCATGAGGGTCTATAAATGGCCGGGTGCAGCTGCTGAGGAACAACGACTCCAGGAACATCAGCCTTTTCAGTTTGTTGAAGGAGAATATATGAAGGCTGATGAATATGAGATGGTATTATCTGATCCCACAGGTTTTGCAATTCGAAAATTAATCCCCCGCCATTTTTCAAATTTTAAAGGTTTTTCAGGTTTTCCTTCATTTGGCGGAATATTTAATACTTCTACCTCTCAATTTTTATTACCTTTATTTTTTGGAACACCTGATGGACAAGGACTTCTTAAATCAATACAAAATACTATTAATCTATTTTTCAAACTAATCGGTTCATCAAATAAATACATGCAAAATATGAAAAAATTAGGATATCCATTACAATTCTTTAATGCAGTTCAAGCACCTTATGATTCAGTCAGTGAGTTTTTAAGAGGTATGACCGGTACCATGTTAGATATGTATCGAAGGCCAGAAGAATTAAAAAAATTATTAGACATTATGGTTGAGCCCTCAATTCAGTCTGCTGTAGATTTAGCAAAATTAGCTCCTTCTAATAACATTGTCTTCATTCCCTTGCATCGTGGTGCTGAAGGTTTCATGAATTTTGAGCAATTTGAAACTTTCTATTGGCCTTCATTAACAGCAATCATGGAGGGGCTAATTAAAAACAACTTAATACCAATGCCGTTTTTTGAAGGAAAATACACAGATCGGTTCTCATATCTTTCGGAGTTCGCAAAAAAACATAAAGGCAAACTAATCTATTGGTTTGACCAATCTGATATTATTAAAGGGAAGGACGTGTTTGGTGATTATGCATGTATTCGGGGGAATGTACCCGCTTCATTACTTATAACAGGGAGACCTCAACAAGTTGAGGATTATGTTAAGAAAAGTATTGAGGGATGTGCTGAAGGGGGCGGCTATATTGTAGATGGAGGAGTTTCTGGAATCCCTGACGAAGCTAAACTCGAAAATGTAAAAGCAATGACCGATGCCGTATTCAAATATGGATGGTATCGCAAATAATTTTCTCCCAAAAAAAGAATTTTCTAATAAAAGATTAATATGAGCTCAACCTGCTGCTACCTTTTTTTAAGGTAGTTTGAAGCTTTAGTTAAATTAATTAATGCTCTAGTCGCTCTCCTAGGGGTATCAAATGTTGGAATGTTATTTAATTCTAAGAATTTTCTAGATTCAAGCATAGATTCACCTTTCATAAAACAAACAGCAACAGGTTTGTCATAATTCTTTATAACATTAGCAATACTTTTAGCGACATTGAGAGCAGGCAGGAATGTTGGAGGCAAGGATATTAAAATTACACTATCCACATTGGGATCTTCTAATATTAATCTTAACGAATCAGAATGTTCTTTCTCTAAAGCTGCTGCAGTCATGTCTATATAGCCGTTTGGTTTACATATCGTTGCCATAGGATATAATGTATTTTTTAACTCGGAAATTGTATGATCTGTAATTGGTGCTAATTGTAAATAATTATCTTTAGAAATTTCATCAATAGAAATGATTCCTGGACCTCCGGCTTCTGTTAATACACAGATCTTTTTCCCTTTAGGTTTTGGGAGCATTGAAGAGGCTTTTAATGAGTCAAGTAATTCTTCCATATTATCTACTCTAATTATTCCAGATTGTTTAAATGCAGCATCATAAACTTTATCAGAACCCGCAACAATACCCGTATGAGATAAAGTGGCTCTTGAACCTAATTCTGTTTTTCCTACTTTTAATAAAAAAATCGGTTTGTGCTGGGTTATTTGTTTTGCAATCCTTAAAAGATCTTTTCCTTGACTTAGACCCTCTAAATACATGCCAATTGAAGTAATTTTGGGATCATCACCAAAATATTCTAATATTTCAACATTAGATACATCCGACATGTTTCCTACA
>JAHQWS010000265.1 GCA_029856295.1 Promethearchaeia archaeon | reverse complement strand
ATATAGACATAAGGACTAACGAAAAAGGCTTCGAAGAGTACTATCAACGAGCTAAGGATTCCGATATTCGAATGATTCGGGGAAAGGTTGGAGAGATTAGTGAAGACCCCGAAACTAAAGATGTAAATGTTCGAGTATATTCCTCCTTAACCGATGAAATTATCAGAATTGATGCTGACTTAGTCGTACTCTCAAGTGCGGCCTTACCTTCAAGAGGAACAGAACAAATAGCCAAAGTCTTAAATTTAGATGCAGATCGTAATGGATTCTTAACGGAATCTCATTTTGGACTTATGCCTCAGGAAACCAAAGCAAAAGGTATATTTATCGCTGGATTCGCACAAGGACCAAAAGATATAGCTTATTCAGTATCTCAAGCAAGAGCTGCAGCAAGTAAAGTAGCGGAAATAACTTCTGTGGGAGAAATTGATCTTGAACTTATAGTTGCCGAAGTGGTGAAAGATCTTTGTATTTCATGTGGAAGATGTGAAAAAGAATGTCCCAAAGGTGCTATAAAACTAGATGATGCCGAAGGGGCTATTGTAGACGAAATAAACTGTGACGGATGCGGAATTTGCGCAACTTGCTGCCCAACACAAGCGATAGATATACGATACTATCGAGATGATCAACTATATGCTGAGATAAAAGCATTATTAGAATCTTAAACAGAATAGAGGTCGATTTAAAGTGGAGAATAACTTCAAAATTGTTATATTTGCGTGTTTAAAATGAGGATATGGTGCAGCCGACTTAGCAGGTGTCTCACGTATGAAATACACTCCTTCGGTAAAAATCGTTAAACTAAGGTGTACGGGAAGAATCGATATAAAACATATACTTTTTGCCATAAAATCAGGAGCAGATGGCGTGATGGTTGTAGGATGACGACCAAACGAATGTCAATTCAAAACAGGAAATTTTACAGCTCAAAAACATGTCGATTTTACTAATCGAATATTAGAATCTCGAGGATTTGGCAACCAAAGAGTTAATATGTATTGGTGCAGCAGCGCAGAATCAGAAAAATTCGTACAGAGTGTTGAGGATGCATATGAAAAAATTAAACGCGCAGGACCAAATCCGATTAATATAGTTAAAACAACTTAAAAAACCCATTGAATGAATCCTGTAAAAAAATACTAGTTACAAGATGACAAACCTTGCAATGGAGGGGTTTTTGAAATTATAAAATATTTTTTTAAATTTTAAATAAAAATTGTGTGTAGAAATTATGGTTCAAATTGTAAACCAAAAAACATTTAGTGGAATATCCCCTATAGAATTAATGGAGGCTACTTATAAAGCTTCAGAAAATTTCCAAGTTAGAGCTTTTTTTGAAGCCAAAGATGAAATAATAAAAACTGGAAAATATTCAGAAGAAGAATTTTTTGAAATCCTAGACGCAATGATTGATGCCGAAACTGAGCGTAAATTGGTCCTAGAAAAAATGAGAGGTCTAGAACCACTTTTTTTGAATGAAATTGCTGATAAAATTAAAGATTTTCCCCCTGAAAATGTAATACGAGATGTTACATACTTAAAAGAACAAGGGTATGTTGCAGAAATTATCGAAATAAAAACTAAAATGGTCAAGAAAAAAATAAAAGGAGAAGAAAAAGAAGTAGAAGTAAAAGAGTTTTTTTATCGATATCAGATAAAAGATATACCTGATGATTTTGTTGAGCATTATTTTGAGCCAGTTTCAATTGTTTTTGACGCAGGCGTTTGTTGTCAATGTGGTTGGTGTTCCGCTATATGTCCTGTAAATGCAATTGAAGTGACAGCAGATACACTAAAAATTGACGACGATGCTTGCATGAAATGTGGGTTATGTTTTTCAGTTTGCCCACGTTCCTTTTCAATTGATCAAGCAAATAAAAGTATTAAAAAATTAGATAAATCCCTAAATTGGTCAGATAAAACAGGTGCTTATATAAATGTTTATTCAGCTTCTACAACTAAAGATGAAATTAAGAAAGTACGACAAGATGGCGGGATTGTTACTTCATTAGTTCAATATTTATTAGAAGAAAAATTAGTAGATGCTGTAGTAGCGGTACAACATTCAGAAGATCTATGGAGGCCCGAGCCAATTATAGTAGAAGATGTAAAAGATCTCTACAAAACTGCGGGAACAAAATATGCAAATTCTCCTTCCTTAACAATTATCGATCAATGTAAAAAATATGAAAAAATTGCTTTTGTAGGAGTTCCATGTATGATGAAGGCAATTGAAAAAGCTACTCTTTTTCCAAGTGGATTGCCTTTCTTTAAAAACATTAGATACAAAATAGGATTGTTCTGTATGGAATCATTCCCTTATGAAGGAATAATAAAATTAGCGAAAGAGCAATTTAACAAAGATATTCATGAATTAACTAAAATGAATATTGGTGGAGGTAAATTTATAATAAATGTAAAGTCTGGAGAACAATTAGATGTACCATTGAAGGATGTACAACAATATGCTCGAGATAGTTGTCATTTTTGCGAAGATTTAACCTCCGATTATGCAGATATTTCTGTAGGTTCTATAGGTTCTCAAGATGGTTGGTCTTCAGTAATAACAAGGTCAAAAGAGGCCGATGAGATTTATAATGATGCTATTAAAGCAGGTTTAATTGAATCACAAAGTCTTAAGGATGTAAAACCTGGTCAATTCTTAGTAGAGAAGATTGGTGGGATTAAGAGAAATAAATGTAAGCCAATAGATTTAGAAAAAAAAGAATAAAAGAGATGATGATTAAATGCCAAAGTCATTCCAAGACTTAATTGAGGAAGTCCATAATAAAGGCATTTGTCAAGAATGTGGAGGATGTGTTAGTTTCTGTAGCTCAGCAAATTATCATATTATCGGTTTTGAAGACCCTTATAAACCTCCTGTTTATTTAAATAAGGATCAATGCCTAGAATGTGGAATATGTTATTATATTTGTCCGCAAACACATATATTAGATGACGAACTTAATAAAACTTACAAATTTGCTGATTATTCCTCAATGCCAATTGGTCATTATGATAATATTTACTCATGTCAAGCTACAGATAAAGCTTTTTTGGAATATGGAACTGATGGGGGGGTTGTGAATTCTCTGATCAATTTTTTAATAGAGCAGAAATTAATCGATGGTGCTATCGTTTCCAGAACTGATGCACCGTTTTCTAGAGAAGCTACATTTGCCGATAGTAAATATGATTTATTAAAGGCTTCAGGAGCCAAATTAGACATATCGCCTCAATTAGATGAGATTCAGAAATTTTGTACCTATACTCACTCAATTCCAAAATTAAATCATTATAAATTCAAAAAATTGGCGATAGTAGGAACACCATGTCAGCTTTATACAATTAGATGTATGCAAGATTTAGGTGTAACACCATCAGAAAATATAGAAATCTGTTTAGGGTTATTTTGTTATGAGAATTTTTTCTTTGAAAAATTTCAGATTGCGAAATTTGAAAAGGATTTTAATATAAAATTCTCGGATATTGTGAAAATTAATATTAAAGAAGATGTAATTTTCAAATTAAAAGATGAGGGAACTGGGGAGAAAATAGTTCATATCCCCTTTAACCATTTAAATGATTATATGCGCACAGCATGTAATGCTTGTGGTGACTTTTCAAATATCTATGCTGATATTTCTTTTGGAGGATTAGGGTCTCCAGATAAATATACGACTGTCATCCCGCGAACTGAAAAGGGCAAAAAGATACTTACTCAAGCCATAAATTCGGGAATATTTAATTGTAAGGATATAGATCCCGCTAAAAAAAATAAAATGATTGAGTTAATTTCTCAGTTCTCTCGATCAAAAGTACAACGTAAGGAAAATTTTATGAAGAATTTACAATAGAGATGAGGAGATTATAACAGAATCAAATTCAGAATCAAAAAGAGAAATTATACGTAAAAAATTATTTGCCGACACATTTGATTATTTAGATAAGATTTATGAGCCCAATTTGCGTAATTTATTAAAGAGATGTTATCAATGTGGGCGATGTAGTGGTGTGTGTCAGCTAAGTAAAGTTCAGAAATATACACCTAGTAAAATTATTCAACTCATTTTAGAGGGATTTGAAGATAAAGTTATTGAAAGTGGAGTTTTATGGGATTGTCTCACGTGTAATCAATGTCTTAAAGATTGTCCAGAAGAAATTAACTTTGCCGATATTGTACGAATGGCTAGATGGAAAATGAGACATATTGCTAATCAAAACCCTGATGAACTTATCGCTCATAAAGGTATGTATACCACTATTTCTGAAATAATGAGCCGACCATATATTCAACCAGAACGATCTCTTGATTGGGTATCTAAAGGATGTAAAATATCGGACAAAGGAACTACTTTATATTATGTTGGCTGTTTACCCTATTTTAATTATGAATTTGAAAATTCTGACTCAATTGCCAAAAGCACTTTAAAGATATTATGCCAAATTGAAAATGAACCGATTGTGGTTTTTAAAGATGAAATTTGCTGTGGTCATGATATTTACTGGGGACAAGGAAAATTGAAGACATTCATCAAGTTAGGCAAAAAAAATATGGAAATGTTTGAAAAAGCGGGAATTTCTAAAATCGTTACAGCGTGCGCTGAATGTTATAGAACATTTAAAGTAGATTATCCAGGTATTTTTGATGATTTTAATGATAAATTTGAAGTAAAACATATAATTGAATTTATTTATGATAATTGGAAGCAAAATAAAATTAAGTTTAAAAATCCCAGCGAGAGTTCTGAAAGAATTCCTTTCACGTATCACGATCCATGTAGATTAAGTAGGTTTTTACCAAAAGATAATAATATAACGGAAAAGACTCGTGAAATCTTTAAAGAATTTAAACGATTAGGGTATGATTTTAAAGAAATGGAGCATAATAAAAAAAATTCGCTCTGTTGTGGCGTGAGTTCTTGGATGAACTGTAATGAGAAATCCAAAGCTCTGCGATATAAACGTATGTTGGAAGCTAAAGCTGCTGGTGATATCATGCTTACATCCTGCCCAAAATGTAAGATTCATCTATCCTGCCTTCAAGATGATTTTGAAGATATTGCTTCTATAGAAATTATGGACTTCTCTGAATTTCTTGTTGATCATATTGAAATAATCAATCCTGATAAGGATACGGAGATTACAGAATAATGGAAGGATCTGTAGTGGTTATTGGAGGTGGAATTGCTGGAATTCAGACTTCATTAGATTTAACAGAATTAGGCTTTAAAGTTTATTTAGTAGAAAGAAATCCCTCAATTGGAGGAAGAATGGCCCAGCTTGATAAAACATTTCCTACTAATGATTGTAGTTTGTGTATATTAGCACCAAAAATGGTAGAAGTTTTCAGAAATCCTAATATTGAACTTATGACTTATCACGAAGTTAAAAAAGTTGAAGGAAAACCCGGTGATTTCACTGTAACGGTTCTTAAAAAACCTAGGTATATAGATGAAACGAAATGTAAAGGGTGTGGAGACTGTGCTGCTAAATGTCCTAAGATTGAAGTGCCCAATGTTTTTGATATGAATTTAGGTAAAAGAAAATCCATTTATATCCCATTTCCTCAGGCTGTCCCTCCTATTTATGTAATTGACCCTGAGATTTGTTTAAAATTAACTAAAGGAGTATGCGGGGTCTGTGAAAAGGTCTGCCAAGCTGAAGCAATTGATTACGAGCAAAAACCACAGGAAATTAAGCTAACTGTTGGTGCCATTGTAGCTGCAACTGGATTTGATATGCCAGCGGAAGAATTAACTTCAAGATGGGGATATCAATATGAAAATGTTGTAAGTGCTCTTGAATATGAAAGAATTTTATGTGCATCAGGTCCTTTTGATGGCCGTGTGTTAAGACCAAGTGATCAAGAAGAACCCGAAAAAATAGCATTTATTCAATGTGCGGGCTCAAGAGATTTACATGAAAATATTCCTTACTGTTCCAGTGTATGTTGTATGTATACTGCAAAAGAAGCAATTATTACTAAAGAACACTCTGAAAATTCGAATTGTTATGTTTTTCGGCATGATATTAGAGCATATGGTAAGAATTTTTATGAATTTACTCAAAGGGCCCAAAAAGATTATGGAGTACAATATTTTCAAACAAAAGTTAGTACAGTTGTGGAAGACCACGAAACTAAAGATCTTATGATTCATTATGAAGATTTAAAAACTGGAAAATTTAATGATTTTCATGCAAATTTAGTTGTATTAGCTACTCCATTAGTTCCTTCTAAAGGGACCGAAGAATTAGCTCAGGTTTTAGGTGTTGAAGTAGATAAATATCATTTTTTCAAAGAAAAATCCTTTTTTAACAAATGTTTGTCATCTAAAGATGGTATGTTTTTATGTGGTTTCTGTCAAGGACCTAAGGATATACCCGAAACTGTAGCAGATGCAAGTGGAGTGGCATCTCAAGTGGCTAATTTACTAAACTCTGTTAAATACACAGAAATAAAAGAAAAAGTTTTTGAAGTACCTGAAATGGAAGTGAAAATAACAGACGAGCCACGAATTGGAGTATTAGTTTGTCATTGTGGAATAAATATTGGTAAATATGTTGATGTGTCCGGCGTAGTTGAATATGTAGAAAAATTACCCTATGTAGTTCATTGTGAAGCCAACTTATACTCATGTAGCCCTGATTCTCAAGCAAGAATTAAAGAGGTTATCCAAGAAAAAAATTTAAACAGATTTATTGTAGCATCCTGCACACCAAGAACTCATGAAGCTTTATTCCAAGAAACATGTCAAGAAGCAGGATTAAATAAGTATTTATTTGAAATGGTTAATATACGCGATCAGTGTTCATGGGTTCATATGGGTGATAATGAGGGTGCGACTGCAAAAGCGAAAGATCTCATAAGAATGGCTGTCGCAAAAGCTCGCTTGTTAAAACCTCTAACAGAAGCAAGTTTAGATATCACTCCTACGGCACTTATAATAGGGGGAGGTGTGACTGGAATGACCGCCGCATTAAATATTGCAAATCAAGGATTTAAAGCATATAAAGTGGAAAAAGAGGATAAATTAGGAGGTAATTTGAATAATCTTAATGTTTTGTACCCAATTCAAGAAGATGCTGCAATACTATTAAATGTTATTCAAGATAAAGTTAAGAAACACAAAAATATTGAAATTTTCTTAAAATCTCAAATTAAAGATGTTAAAGGCTTTATCGGGAATTATAATGTCTCGATTGCCATGAATAAAAAATCTCAAGGTTTAAAAATTGGAACGATTATAGTCGCCACCGGGGCTCAAGAGTTAAAACCTAATGGAGACTTTCAATATAATAAAAAAAATAAGAATATTATTACTCAATTAGAGTTAGAACAAAAATTAAAAGAAAAAGATAAATCATGGTTAGATAATATAAAACGAGTCACAACCATCTTATGCGTTGATGCGAGACAGAAAGAGGGAATTACTTATTGTTCTAATGTGTGCTGTGGGGTTAGTATTAAAAATGTTAGTATTTTAAAAGAATTAAGACCTGATCTTGAAATAGTTGTTCTCTATAGAGATATTCAAATGGCGAAAAAAGAATTTGAAGAATATTATCGAGAACGCAGAAAAGATGCAATTTTCTTACGGTATGATCTGGATCAAATACCAACAATTTCGAAAAAAGGCGGCAAATCTGAAAAGTATGATATAAAAGTATTTGATACTAACCTACAAGATGAGATTGAATTTGAAACGGACTTAATTATTTTATCTACCCCTATGATCCCGGCAGATAATTTAGATGAATTGGCCAAAATGCTAAAAGTACCTTTAGATAAAAATGGCTTTTTCTTAGAAGCTCATGTGAAATTAAGACCGTTAGATTTTGCTACTGATGGAATTTTTCTTGCTGGGTGTGCCCAGTGGCCAAAAAACATACAAGACTCAATCTCCCAAGCTAACGGCGCTGCTGGAAGAGCAAGCAGATTTTTGAGTGCTAAAACGATAAAAACTTCAGGATTAATTGCCGAAGTGAATCCTGAAAGATGTATAGGATGCGGAAAATGTGAATCTGTATGCCCATATAATGCCATAGAAATTAAAGAAGCTTCAATGGAATTTGAGGATGTCAGTTTAGTGCTAAAAAAATCATTTATTAATTCGGCATTATGCAAGGGATGCGGAACCTGTGCCGCTACGTGTCCGAATGGAGCCATTTCAGTAAAACACTATGATTTTGACCAAATATTTGCGATGATTGAAACATATTTATTAGATTAATTAAGGAAATGAGATGAAAGATTAAAATGTCGAAAGCAAAAAAAAAGGCAAAACAGAAGGAAGAATGGACTCCAGAGCTACTTGTCTTCTGCTGTAATTGGTGTAGCTATGCAGGAGCAGATCTTGCTGGTGTTTCAAGGTTCCAATATCCTCCCAATATGAGAATCATTCGTGTTATGTGTTCTGGGAGGGTTGACCCTACATTTGTCTTAAAAGCTTTAAAAGATGGAGCAGATGGAGTTCTGATAACTGGATGTCATATAGGCGATTGCCATTACATATCTGGAAATGAGTATACTAGAGATAGATTTAAGAAGCTCCATGAAATTATTATAAAACAATTAGGCATCGATGGTAAACGTGTACGCTTAGAATGGGTTAGTGCTTCCGAAGGAAAACGATTTGCTGATTTAATTACAGAATTTACAAATCAAATTAAAGAATTAGGGCCTCTTAAAGTATTTTAAAAAAAAATCTTTTTTTTAAGGATTTAAAGATTCTAAAAATAATTCAACTAAATCAACCATCTTTATATCTGAGTTGAGTTCATTAATTGCATCAGATAAATTTCGATAACAAAATGGACACGTACTTACTAAGTATTGGGCACCAGTATCTTCTGCCTCTTTAATCCTGTTTTTAGCCATCTCGAGAGCCAATTCCGGAAATCCCTTTTTTACACCGCCTCCCGCACCACAACACATTGCAGCTTCACAGTTGGTTTTCATCTCAGAAAGATTCGAAATTTTGCTTAATAATTCCCTTGGAGTTAGATAGATTCCCATATGTCGTCCAATATGACAAGGATCATGATAAGTGGCTTTAATATCCAAGTTTTTCAACTTTAGATCTTTCTGGGCAATTATGTTTTTCAAAAATTCAAATGAATGAAATATCTCAATTCCATTTAATCTATCCCCATAGTCTTTTTTAAACGTTCTATAACATCCAGCACAACTGGTTATAACTTTCTTTACTCCCTTTTCTTTAAACAATTTAGCATTCTCGTCTGCCACCTTATTGATTGCTTTTCTGTCTCCAGTTCGCATTGCTACACTTCCACAACACACTTCTTTTTCCCCGAAAATAGAAAAATCTATTCCTAATTTATTTAATATTTTTGCCGTAGCTATAGCAACGCTCTGTATTTCGGGTGTTAATGCCGCTGTACATCCTACGAAATATAGGACATCAGCATTTTCATTGTGGGCATTTTTTATTTTGAAATCTAATTCTTCTGTCCAATTGAGCTTTTCTTTATTATCTCGTTCATATGGATTTAATAATTCCACCATAGCTTTATTCATTGGAACATGAGCTTCTATAGTAAAACCCGCCTCCACTAAATCTGCTCTTAATGCTTCATAAACGTTTACATGGTCCATTAACCTATGGGTAACAAAATCGAAATTTTCGTTATGGGCGTCAAAGCAGAATTCATAACAAGATCCGCAAAGTGTACACTGAAATATGATATCGCTTATTTCCTGGCTTAATTCCAAATCTTCCCAGAAAAGACCCCTTAAAATGATATTCTTACCTCGGGCGAAGAAAGGCTCAAATTTAGGTGTTGTATCCGTATTATATACAGGACATATATAAAATATCCCTTTTGACGGCCAATTCGCAACCCGACATTGTCCACATTGAACGCAAGAGAGTGCCGCGTCCTTATATTTATTTAAATTCTTTAATGAATTTTTTGTCTTCTCCACGATTTACACCTTTTAATATTTTTCTCCTAAATAAAATTTACCCGGACTTAATATTCCATTAGGATCTAGAGCTTTCTTAATAGTAATCATGAAATTATAATACTCTTCTGTAACCGCTCCCGAGTCGATTAAGGCCCTCCCGATAATCTCGCCCATCCAATAGTGTATACCTCCGAGAACTTTTAGTTGTGTAATGATTAAATCTTTCCATAAATCGTATTGAGATTCTCTGTTTTCCCTTTTATTTAAAAGCCCGAGACCACCCGCAATATCGATATGACTAGGATATACCCCAAAAGCAATAAACATAGCACTGCCTCCACCAATCGCATTCATTTTTTCAGAATTGCTTTTTATCCAATCGTTATAGACTCTCTCAAAATCGGGCAATTGATATGTAGGACATTTCAAGCATGTAGCCATGATAGCAAGAGAATGTCCGCTCCATGATACATTTGCCCATTGCCATCTCCCATCCTCTTCGTAAAACCATTTTCCTAAGTTGCCCTCCTCTACTGTATCCCCTAATTTTCTTACTTTGGCATCTTTCGCAATCCTTTCTATTCTCTCCACATTGTAATCTAATTCTTTTTGAGTATTCGCAACGGTAGTATAAAACAATACGCTTCCCCTTACCTTAGCTTCTATTAAATTCTTTGCCATTTTTCGCATTTTTAATTGGCTTACAAACGATCGAGGGTAATAATAAAAATCATATAAAGCTAAGTTTTTATGCTGCCACTCCATCATCAATTTTGCCGCTCTTTCCGATTCAGACATTTCCGGAGTTTTTTTAATTTCATAAGTACTATAGGCCGCGTATTCTGGAAGAGGATATAAATTTAAAGAAGCTTTGGTTTTCACTCCGTGGATTCCTATATCTCCTAAGAATAAACCAGTATAGTCAGCCCCTAAACCAAATCTCGTAAAAGGCTTATCGCAAAAGGAATTAGCTTTCGCGCCGGTATAGATTATTTCTCCGGTAGGTAATACAACCTCTAAGCCAACGCATTGTTCTGTAACATTACCATACTTGGCAGCACCCCCGCCACCGACTGAATTATTTGATAATCCGCCTCCGATAGTCGCGGAAAATCCGGAAGCGGGACCGGTTGATCCCGTATAATATCCAATTCCAACATTACTTAGTTCTTCGCATAATTCACTCCATGAAATCCCTATTTCAACCGTAACAATCCGGTTTTTCTCATCAACATCCAATATTTTGTTCATGCGAGTTAAATCCAAGACAATTCCTCCGTCTCCGATGGGCTTCGCGCCTCCAGTTAAATCAGCTCCATTACCTCTGGGAATAATCCTTATTCTATACCGATTCGCTGCTTTTAAAATCTCAGAGACCTCATTAGAATTACCTGGACGTACAACAATCTCTGGGATACCTTGTAAGACTAAATCGCAATTCATTGAATACGAATAACAAATTGGTATTGAATCGGAAACGAATTTTGTACCAACAATATCTTCAATCTTTTCATATATCTTTTGAATTTCAGTCATCTTATTTCATTTTCTTTTCTTCTTTGGAATACTAATAAAATAGATAAATGTTAATATAAATTTTTTAATTGATCTAGAATAGAAACTTTTGAAAGATTCTTGTGATACTTTTCGGTCACTTCCCTCTTTTTTTCTATGCATATCGGAAGTTTATCAGAAATTTCTTTTTGATCTGATTAATAATGCAGAAGATGGATCACTAGGATCATTCAATCTTTCGGAAAATGATAAAGATCACTAAGGAAATGTTGGGAAACTGGAATTGCCAATAAAAATCTTATCAAAATTCGACAAAATTGAAGCATAACATTTATATACACTTTTGTACTCTTCATACTTTAACGAATAAAAATCTTGTTCAAATTTGACAAATTTGGAAAGGATTTATTTTTATTAAAGAGGTGAAAAAAGAATGGAAGGCTCTGTATTAGTAATTGGTGGAGGAATTGCTGGAATTCAAACTTCTTTAGACTTAACGGAGTTAGGATTTAAAGTTTACTTAGTGGAAAGAGAGCCATCAATTGGTGGTCATATGGCCCAATTTGATAAGTTATACCCACAAAATGACTGTAGTTTATGTGTTTTAGCTCCTAAGATGGTGGCTGTATATAGAAATCCCAATATTGAATTACTAACATTATCAGAAGTTAAAAAAGTTTCCGGAAAAGCAGGAAATTTTTCAGTTTCCATTATTAAAAATCCTCGATATGTTGATGAAACAAAATGCAAGGGTTGCGGAGATTGTGCGGCTAAATGTCCTAAAATCGAAGCTCCTAATGCTTTTGACATGAATTTAGGTAAGAGGAAATCGATTTATATACCATTTCCTCAGGCAACTCCTCCAGTATATATGATTGATCCAGACTTATGTTTATATATAAATCGAGATGTGTGTGGCGTATGTCAAAAAGTATGTAAGGGGGATGCAATAGATTATGATCAAAAACCTCAAGAAATTAAATTAAATGTCGGTGCTATTATAGTTGCGACAGGATATGATATGTTAGGGAAAGAATTAACGCCAAAATGGGGTTACCAGTATAAAAATGTAGTCAACGGTCTGGAATATGAACGGATTTTATGTCCTACAGGTCCATTTGGTGCGGCAATTTTAAGACCAAGTGATGAGCTAGAACCAGAAAAAATTGCATTTATCCAATGCGCGGGTACCGGGTACTTAAAAGAAAGTGTACCTTATTGCTCCCGGGTTTGCTGTATGTACACGGCCAAAGATGCAATTCTTACTAAAGAATATGCAGAAAATTCTGATGTGTTTGTATTTAGGCATAATATAAGAGTTTTCGGTAAAAACTTCTATGAATATACTAAAAAAGCCCAAGACGAATTTAATATAACATATATTAATTCTAGTATTGATAATATTGAAGAAAATCTTGAGACAAATGATTTAATCATTCATTATGAAGATTTGAAAGTCGGAAAATCTAAGCAGTTTCGGGTAAATATGGTCGTTTTAAGTGCACCGTTAGTCCCTTCAAAAGGAACTAAAAAATTAGCCAAAATTTTAGGTATCGAATTAGATGATAATGATTTCTTTAAAGAAAGATCTTATTTTAACAAGTCATTAACTAGTAAGGATGGAATATTCATGAGCGGCTCCTGCCAAGCTCCTATGAATATCTCCGAAACAGTCTCAGATGCAAGTGCCGTAGCATCCCATGTTGCGACGTTATTAAATCCCGCTAGATATTCCCAAATAAAAGAAAGGGAAATCGATATATTACCTAAAGAAGATATTATTGAAATTACTCCCCGTGCATTAATAATCGGTGGAGGTATCTCAGGTATGACAGCAGCATTAAACATTGCAAATCAAGGCTTTGAAACCATAATTGTAGAAAAAGAAAAAGAATTAGGCGGAAATTTGAATTATATCAATATATTATACCCTATTCAACAAGAAGCTTCAGGCTTTTTAAATAGACTTAAAGAAGATACTAAGAATAATACTAATATTCAAGTTTTCTTAGATTCAAAAATTACTAAAGTTAATGGTTCTATCGGTAATTATAAAATTTCGATTGGTAATTCCCATGATGAGATTCATGATTATACAGTAGGTATTATTATTGTGGCTACCGGGGGGCAGGAATTCAAACCACGCGGACTTTTCCAATACGACGAGAAGAATAAAAATATTTTGACTCAAATGGAATTAGAACAAAAACTAAAAAGCGAGGACAAATCTTGGCTGGATAAGATCAGACATGTAACCACGATTATGTGTGTGGGAGCCAGGCAAAAAGAAGGGTATTCATATTGTTCAAATGTATGCTGCAGCAATACTGTCAAAAATATTGATATTTTGAAGAAATCAAAGCCTGAATTAGAACATGTTGTCCTTTTCAGAGAATTGCACCTTTCTAAAAAAGAATTCGAAAAATTTGCCAGCAAAAGAAATGAGATTGCGAATTATCTGAAGTATGACGTTGAAAATAAACCTGAAATTGTAAAAATTAGAGAAAATCCCGAAAAATATGAAATAAAAGTATGTGATTATGTTAATCGAAATAAGTTCATTACGTATAAAACCGATCTGATCATTTTATCAACTCCAATGATACCTCAAGATGATTTACAAGAATTGGCTGATATGCTACAAGTTCCTTTGGATGAATATGGATTTTTTATAGAAGCTCATAACAAATTGAGACCATTAGATTTCGCGGCACATGGAATATTCGTGTGTGGATGTGCTCAATGGCCAAAAAATGTACAAGATTCAATTGCAGAGGCTAATGGAGCTGCAGGGAGGGCTAGTAGATTTTTAAGTGCTCTTGAGATTTCAACTACAAAATTGGAATTGCTTTCATTCATGCTTTCAATTGAATGCTTTTTCAAGGATATGAAAGTCAATGTTGAAAAATGTAATGGCTGTGGAAGATGTGAAGAGGTCTGTCAATTTAAAGCCATATCCTTAACAGACTTAAAACAAGATTTTGAGGATGTATCAGTCTCTACTAAAAAGGCATTCATCAATCCCGCGATTTGTAAGGGATGTGGAAGATGCGCCGCCACGTGCCGTCTAAAGGCGATTTATCCAAGACATTATGACTTTAAACAAATTTCGGCTATTATTGATCCTTATTTTTTGGAAAAGGCGCAAAGTGAGGAAATGGAAGGAAAACCCGAAGTAATCATTAGCGATTAATTAATTTATCTTCTTTTTTGATTTGTATTTTTTTGATATAAAATATGAGTATGATTCTAAAATGTTAGCTCGGTATTAAATTATTTCATCTAGAACGACATAATTTGTGATTCGCTCATCCCGCTTTGATTAGCTTGCAGATTTTCACCGTTTCTTGGTTCTTCGCATTCTTTTAGTCGTTTATTTCTTCTGGCTATCTATTCTCCTATTAAATTTCACCTAAAACTTTAAATTCGCTGAAAACAAATTAATTACATGGAAGAACAAGAAGAAAATGAGATTGAATTAGAAATTCGTGAACATTCAGATGCGGATTTCTTTCCAGAAAAATGTCCCTTTTGTAATTTGAGCAATATCAAGAGACTCACTTATCATCTCAGAGAGATCCCTGATTTAGGCACGCCTCTCATTTGCCGTCGCATCTATTATGAGCGTGTGTACTTTAAATGCAAGGAATGCGGAGAGGTCTTTACTATAGAACATCCTCTCATTCCTATCAATGCACGATACATGCCAGGCGTAATTAAATATGCGGTGGTCAGAATATTAGAAAAAGGAGATTCCATTCGTAGGGTAACGCAAGATCTCAACGAGCTACATCTGGTAAAAATATCAGAAACCACGGTTCAGAGATGGATAAACGAGCACGGAAAAAAAGAGACTCTTCCCACCGATTTGAGCGATGAAGACCCGCCAGAGAAGTTTTCAGGATTTCTCTCCTTGGATGGGACGTTCAAATCCGTGAAAGTAAAAAAAAACGACCAAAATTTGGCAACCTAAGACCGGGATTATTAATTGCTACGGACTCTTTAGAGAAAAAGCCAATTGCCGGTGCTTTAGTTTCAGGAGAAAGTGAAGAAGAGACCGCTTTTTTATTAAAGGAGTTGAAGAAATGGCTTCCCAATGGGGTAAACTTCATGACCATTGATTTTTCTACTCGACTTGAATCGGGCGTGAATGAAGTGTTCCCTGACGTGATCATGCAAAAATGCGTGTTTCACGCCATCCAATTGCTCACGAGAGGGCTTAAGAAAGAATTTACCAAAAAGAAAAAGGAGCACCTCCTTGACCACATTGAAGAGTGGAAAATGTTACGCAGGCGCACTCTTTCGTTAGAAAAAAACGAGCGAGTGGTCGACATGACTCCATTTAAGTTCGACGATGTGGAATTGGCATGGCACATTTACTCTCAATTAAGAAAATGCTTATCTAGTAAGGAGCCAAGACAAATTGAACAGCAATGCCAATCTTTTTTCTCATCATCTCACTTTAATAAGTGGAAAGGCAAGCACGTGTTCATGTCTAAATACAACGATATCTTTAGCAAAAAAAAACTCAAATACAGCGCGAAAGGAATTAAATACATTGTTCCAAAAATCTATAAAGCGTTCAGGGCGGCGATAAGAGATCTACGCAAGGAATTAGAAGAGACTAAATCTCATTTTAACAAGGTTAAGTATCTCGTTCTCATGAATCCAATTAATATGAAATCGAATCACAGGAAAAAGCTTCGTAAATATTTAAAAGAATTCCCGTGGTTGCGCCCTTACAGGCAACTTCTGGTAAAATTTTATTATCAATTTCGCCTGACTCCAGAGAAGAGGTCGCCGCTCACCTTTTTGTCACGCTTAATTACCGATACGTCCCATCCTAGGTTAAGGAGTGCCGTTCAAACCTTGCTTGACAACGAAGAGAGCGTGTTCCGATTTCAACGCTTTTCGGAATTATTCCCCAAACTCAAGCCCTCTAAATCCATTAAAGTGGTAAACGAGTCTTGTAACAAGCTCGTGAATAAATTGTATCAAACGCAGTGTGGCATGCGCACCATCAAAAATATACGAATGAGAATCTCTCATCGGTTGAAGTGCCCCATTATCATTTCACCACCCTTATTAGAGAAAATAAATTAAATAACTAATAATTATGCATCATACTCGATAAAAAAAATAAAAAAATATTTGTATTATTTAAGAGATTAAACGTCAAGTAATGTCTTATCTAATCTTCTGAGGTTTCTCTCCTTTTAATTCTACTGAAAAAAAGGAGTCCCATAACTACACAGAATAATACAAATGGGAACATAACAATGTAGCGGTAATCTCCTAAAGAACTAAAAAGGAATAAAATCCCTCCGAAAAGTATTGGCGCCATCGTATATGCGGCTTGATTAAATGTATAGTAAATACCCGTGTATATTCCAACCTTTCCTTCAGGGGCTAAATCCCATAGGATTGGAAAGCTGTTTACAATAAATCCCATCCATGGTATTGAAATCAGCATAAGCATAAGTATCATTAGAAATGGTTGATGATTATGATAAACTAAAGGAACTACGATAAACGTCATGATGGATAAGGATACAATCATCCATATGAGAAAAATTTTCACTGCATTTTCTCTCCCTACTCTCTTTGACTGTCCTAACATACCCACAAAAAATGCTGAAGCAATCATAGGGGCGGCGTAGGCTAAAAACAGGGCACCCGCCTGTGCTTCTGCCATCTTTTTCGCATCAGCGTCATTACCCGTTTGTTTATATGCCGCATCATATAGGCCTAAATATTCCATAGCAAAACTAGAGAAAAACGCTTCTACGGAAGCAAAAGCTAAATACATAAAAAATACCGCCGTTAAAAAATAGGCAAAATCCCTATGTCCTTTCACGATTTTTACGGTATCCCGGTAAGATTTAAGTTTTTTTCTCTTAACCTCTTCTTTTGCTAACTCATCTTCAATTTCACGGGCTCTAAATGTATCTCTGTCAATCTCTAATCGCTTGTTGGCAAATTTAAGTTTCTTATCTCCAGTAGGGGTTTCTTTTATATATATAATCTGAATAGCCAATAGAGCAAGCATTAGTAATCCAATGATAAGAAATCCTAATTGGTCAATCCATTCCACTGATAAATTTGGAATGAACCCTATAATGATAGGAATTAAAAAGCCAATTAATCCCCCCATATTTGCAACAAACTGCTGAATCGCACTGGCTTTAGAGTACATTTTTTCTGAGGTATAATCTGGTAAAATTGCAATTGAAGCGGATCGGAATATTGACATAGCTAAATCAAACAAAAAAATGATTAAGATTAGCCCGATTAATATTCTCATCCATGGAATAATAATAAAAAATATAGCGGCTAAAAACGTTCCTATTATAATAAAAGGCATACGGCGTCCATATTTGCTTTTCGTTCGATCGCTCATATCTCCAAAAAAGGGCTGTATTGCCACAGCTATAAGATTATCCATGGCCATAATTATTCCTTTGATAATATCCCTATAGGGATTATTTCCTAAAATATCATTAAGGAGTAAAGGAACTTTAAAATTAAAGAAACTCCACGCTAAAAGAACAGTCAAGAAAGAAAAAGAAATGAGTATGGTTCTCTTCACATTTAAAGTTTCAGGATCGGTCGGTTCCATACGGGGTTCAAAAGGGAGATATCCCTCTTTCTTGGGGCTGCCATTTTCTTTTTGTAAATTATTTTGAGAGCTCATAGCACATCTTAGATAAATATTTAATTACCAATATTGGTAAAAAAATATAATTTTTCGTCATTTAAAGCATTAACTATCAGAAATATTAATAAAAAGAACTTAAAATTTCGAATTGTTTTTAACGATTTAGTTCGCTATGCATTTATTTATTTTTATTGCTCCATAAATTACTAGTTTTTTGATTAGAAATCATAATCTTAAGTTTAATTTATCAAACCACATTATACAAAATAAGCTCTTTTTTTTAAACAGTTAAATATCAAAAATTTTAGGGATATATGAACAATGCCGATTTTAGGAATTGATTATGAAAAATGCATTAACTGCGGTACGTGTTTAACAGCATGTCCTCTATTTAGAAGAAAAAATAAAAATAAGATTATTTTTCGAAATATACAAAATTTCTGTAATTTATGCGGACATTGTATAGGTAAATGTCCCGAGGATGCAATTCTCTATGAAGATATGGGAGAGGCACTCGCCTATGAGGATATCGACAAAACGGAAAATATAGCGGACTATGACACTGTATTAAAAATTTTGCGGGCAAATCGTTCGATTCGACTCTACAAAAAGCAAAAAGTCCCCACAGATTTCTTGAAGAAGGTTTTTGAAGCCATGAGTCACGCCCCTACTGGTGGTAATATGAGATCGGAGAGATTTTCAATTTTATCAGATAAAGAAAAAATTAAACAATTATCGAATGCCGTTATCGAAGAATTGTTGAAAGATCCGCAAATGAGCGCCCGATACAAGATGCTATTCTCAATCTTAGAAAAAACCTACTATAGCCCTGTTTTTTTTGATGCTCCCCACGTAATTTTTGTTTCTTCTTCGTTAAATTGGGCAAGCGTGTCAAATAATATTGGTATTATTATTACTTATGGGAGGCTAGCAGCACAAGCACTTGGATTAGGTACTTGCTGGAACGGGCTGGTCCAGGTTGCAATGTTAAATAATCCTGAAATAAAGAAATTGGCCGGTATACGAGGTAAAAGAATAGGCTGCTTTATCATTGGCTACCCAGATGAAATATACCACCGTTCTCCCCCACGTTCCATAAAAAAGGTTGCCGGTTTAGAAGAATAAAAACCAAGACAAACTAAATTTAAATTATAAAAAAAGAGAACAAAAATAAAAAAATCAAGAGCAGCTTATTTTTTCTTGGGGATTATAGAGTTATCAGCTCGCCAAAAGAAATATCCCCTAATTTTGGGGCTTTTTTCGGTACAACATCCCTAACTTTTACCATCTTAATTGCATCTTTAGGACAATTTGCCGCACATATTCCACATCCAATGCATAATTCTTCTCTTACACCAATCAGTTCATCTGAGGAATCCGATTCAATAGGCCATCTATGATAAATTGCTTCACTTGGACATTTTTTCATGCAAGTTTCACATTTAACACACAGTTCCATATTAATTTTAGGAGCATAATTGGATTTGTGAGCACCTTTCACATGGACTAATCTTGCGGGGTATAATGCACCACAATGACAACTGCAGCAATTACATATAAACATACCTAATTCCTCACTTCCATGGGTTGCATTATGAACGAGTCCTGCTTTCTCAGTATCTTTAAGGAATTGAATCGCCTCTTCCTTAGTCAAAATTCGGGCATCATCGCACATATTAGGGACCATTTGGGCAGCCATCCCAACCAAAAAACATCCCATCTCAGCTGGCGCGCATTCGCAGGGTTCTCCAGTCAATTCACCAATTAAACGACACTGACAAGGGATTACTGCAAAATCTTCATTATCATCTATTAATTGTTTCACTAACTCATAAGGGAGCGCTTGGGATTTAACGTCTAAGGATTCATTGATTTCAATTAATTTCTCCTTAGCTTCATAAGGAAGCAAGGGTCTAAATACCTGAGCACTTCTTTCAACAGCTTCTGCTGGTGAAATTTCCTTCATAATATCACGGTAAAATCTAGCAGCTTTTATCTGATTTTCTTCAGTGTCTTTCCTTACGATAAAATATTTCTCGAAAATACCCGGTAATAATGGGATCAAACTATATCTTGCCCCCTTTTTAGCCAACGTTCCAACTTTTACCGATCGAGCTAATATTTGTTTAATCTTATTCTTAGGAATGCCTGTTTTTTCTTCCAACTCTTTTGGTGAGATCCATTTCCCAACTTTTCCAAAATAAGAGAGAATCTTAATTTCCTCCTCGTTCCAGAAAACTTGCATTAATTTAATTATTTTTTTATGTTTAGGAGCATTAATGGGACCTAATACTAAATTTTGCCTTACTTGTTCATAATGATCGATTTCAATCATAAAATAAATTATGACGGGTTATAATAAAAAAGTAACTATAGAATGTTTTTCTTGTAAGATAGTAAAAAAATAGGATTAATGAAAAAAGGAAAATTAATTTTTAAGATTTAAACGATTGATTATGCAAACTCTAAAAATGTCTTATTTCCTATCATGTTTTTATCCGGAGGTTCGATATCTCTTACCTTTACCAGTTTAATTGCATCTTTAGGGCAGTTGGCAGCACATATACCACATCCTATGCATAATTCTTTTCTCAATATCATTCTCTCATCAGATGAGTCGGATTCTTGCGGCTATTTGTGGTAAATTGCTCCAGTTGGACATTTTCTTATACAAGTTTCACATTTGACGCAGAGATCCATGTTGAATTTAGGTGCGAAATTAGACGGTTGAACTGCACCCTCTTTTTCACTTAAACCCATAATTTTAGACGGTAATATTGCTCCGCAATGACAGCTGCAACAGTTACATATAAAATGAGATGATTCATAGCCTTTATCCCAGATAGTGTTATGAACTAACCCTGCTTTTTCAGTTTCTTTAATGAATTCGATGGCTTCCTCTTTAGTAAGCCGTCTTGCTCCTGCAGTATTCGTTAACGCTCTCTGAGCGCCAAGTCCGACAATGAAGCACCCCATATCAGAGTGCGTTACATCGCATGGTTCCCCTGATAATTCTCCTATAAGTCGGCATTGACACGGTATAACGGTAAAATCTTCGTTATTTTCAATTAAATTCGCTACTTCTTCATAAGGGAGTACTTGAGATTGAATATCAAACTCTTCATTAATTTCAAGTAACTTCTCTTTAGCGTCAATCGGTAGCACTGGTCGAAAAATCCTGAAATCATTTTCGATCATTTCCTGCGAGAAGACATCTTTCATAAGATCTCGGTATAATTTAGCCGCTTTAATATGGTTCTCTTCGGTATCCTTTCTTCTCTGATAATATCTTTCAAATATACCTGGAAGTATCGGAATAAGGCAAAATTTATTCATATTCCTATCTATTGTCCCAATTTCTACTGACCTTTCCAGAATCTTTTTAATTTCCTTTCTGGGAATACATGTTTTTTCTTCTAATTCCTTTACGGTAATCCATTTATCCGCACTCTCAAATTTAGAAAGTATATTTATCACTTCTTCGTTCCAGAATATCTTAAGTAATTTCATAACTGATTTATGCTTAGGTGCGTAAAGTGGACCTAACACCATTTTTTGTCTTACAACTTCATATGGATCAACATCAGACATATGTAAATTTAGATAGTTTTTGTATTAATATTTAACTATTTAGCAAATTACCCCTAAAAACTCTATTTATGCTATAATCTAAAAAATTTTATAATTCTTACAAAGTTAGATAGTATATATTTCAATAAAGTGAAGTAATATGCCTATTCTTGGAATAAATTATGAGAAATGTATCATTTGTCGCATTTGCATTAAAACATGTACCAGGTCTTTATTTGATGAAAATGACAAGGGTGAGATTATATTCGCGGATCCTCTAAATATCTGTAATTTATGCGGACATTGTATTGCTAGATGTCCCGAGGATGCGATTCTGTATGAAAATATAGGTCAAGCCAATTTTTTTGAGAGTGTTAATAATCCTGAAATAATCGTGCCTTATGATCACATCTACAAATTTTTGACTGCCCATCGTTCCATTCGGCGCTATAAGAAAGAAAAAGTACCGAATGATATATTGGCAAAAGTATTTGATGCCATGCAATGTGCTCCTACTGCTCGTAATATGAGAACGGAGTCTTACGCAATTCTTTCAGTTGATGAACAAATAATGGCTTTATCAGATGCGGTTCAAGAAGAGATTTCAAAAACTCCCGGACTTAAAGAAATTTATGCTGATAGGCTCACAGAGGCAAAAAAGGTATTTAAGAGCCCCATTTTTTTTGATGCTCCTCATGTAATTATCGTAGCTTCAAGATTCGATAATGAGATTGAGGTATCTAACATCGGAATAATTGTAACATATGGGAGATTGGCAGCACAGGCACTTGGTTTGGGCACGTGCTGGAACGGGTTAACTCAATGGGCTATGGGAGTAAATTCCGAAATTAAAAAAATGACTGGTGTACGAGGTAAAAAATTTGGCGTATTTATCATTGGCTATCCAGATATGACTTTCTATCGGACAGCCCCGCGTTCTAAAAAACCCATAAAAGGATTATAATAATAACTTATTTATTAAATAATAACCTATTAAAAGGAAATAAATAGAAAAAAGATTTTAAAAGAAATAGATGTCTAAAAATGAAAGCATTAATAGTGTATGGCAGCCCTCGGCATAAAAAGTCAGCTTCATATCATATTGGAGAAAATTTTGCTAATGGATTGAGAAGAGCAGGTTTACAAGTTGATGAAATTATGCTCTCTAAACAAAAAATTCATCATTGTATTGGGTGTTTCACATGTTGGACGAAAACCCCAGGAGTATGTATTCATAAAGATGATATGGTCGGTAATTTACCAAAACTACAGAAAGCGAACCTCATTGTATTTGCTACCCCTTTGTATGTGTATAATGTTACTGGCTTGCTAAAAAATTTTTTAGATCGTCAAATACCACTTTTAGAGCCATATTTAGTTGAAAAAGGAGAGGCAACTGGTCATCCTCGGCGAGATACCCCAGAAAATCAAAAGGTTTTTTTAATTAGTGTGGCTGGATTTCCAGAAGTTTCCCATTTTGATGCCTTAGTAACGTTATTCAAGCAAATGTATAGAGGTGGTAGGTATATTGGTGAAATCTTGATTCCTGGATCAGAACCAATGAGCATGGATGATTTCCAGGAAAGTTATAACGAATTATATAAATTAATTGAGCAAGCGGGATTTGAAGTTGGTAAGAAAGGCATTATTTCTGAAGAAACCCGGAAGGCAATTACAGATAAGACCACATACACAGAAGAAGAAATTAAGGTGTTTAGAGAAATGGCGAATAAGTACTGGGATTCAATGGAACTGAAAGATTATAGTAAGATTAAATTAGAAACAATAGATATAGAACCCTTAAAAGTAACTGATAGCGGAATGCCAGCTTTCTTTGCTGGAATGGCAGAGATATACAACCCTAAAGCTGTTCCCGGACTAAAAGCGGTAATGCAATTTAATCTTGATGATGAAAGTTATTATCTTATCATTAATGAAGCTGAATGTAAAGCGTATAAAGGTTCATATTCTGAGCCAACATTTACCATAATATCACCAAAAGATGTTTGGATGAAAATTACCTCTGGAGAACTTAGTGGAGCAAAAGCCTTTATGCAAAGAATGTATAAGGTTGAAGGTGATATGAAGTTATTGATGAAAATGAACCAGATGTTCTCTAGATAAAAGTAATTCACAATTAAAATGGGTAATCATATAAGGACAAGTCATCAATCGGAATTGGATAATACGTCCCACAATCAATACATCGAAAAATGAATTCCTCTTCAGTTTCATCCCAGTATTCTATCCTCACACTATCGCATATCTCACACTCTTTAGGGACTCTCGCTAAAACATCTTTCGTTATTTTTCCCATCTAACTATCGCTTGTTTTTTAATTTTTTATACATACAATTTTGTT